>NZ_JACYHC010000489.1:0-19832 GCF_017152085.1 Staphylococcus sp. EG-SA-2 | reverse complement strand
TTAAAATACGGTCCGCACGTTCTGTAAAAGGGATACCGTTCATTTGATCTATAATATGCAAAATCATTCTTGCTACATCTTCATGTGCAGTTAGTTCAACTTTGTTCCCATTGACGTCATAACTTTCAACAACTATCATTTTACTTCTTGTCACTTCGCCGTAAACATCTGGCAATGTAATTGAACCTTCTAAGTCTGTTATTGTTTCATTTGATTGACTAATAATTTTCGGATTAACAAGTTGTAATAATCCTTCCATTTCCATATCAATAATTGCCACTTGCAATGACTGATTAATTTGAGGTGCACATAAGCCAGCAGCTTCTTGTGCATACATTGTATCTTCTAAATCTTGTAATAATCTTTTTAACGAATCATCAAATGTTTTAACTGCTTGCGCTTTTTTCGTTAAAATAGGATGCGATGCTGGTACTAACTTTTTAATCGCCATAACTCTTACTCCTCAATAAAATTCATCAAACTATTATAACGTAAATATATTAAAAATGCGACCTTACATCATAGAATGTATATTTTTCAATTTGAAGATTGTCATGTGATTCATTACGTATATTTCACACGTAAAATAATACAATGCAACTGAAGTGTAATCCTAAATTTATTGTAAGGAATGAATAACTGAAATTTAGATGATTGGGAATGCTTAAACTAGAATGTTTGAACTAAAAGTGGGTATAATAAAAAGAGAAGCTAATGACATTATAAGCAATTCAACTGGAGGGAAAGAAATGCAAGTAAACAAAGTTATTTATATTTTATTAGCATTGTTCTTAGGTAGTTTTGGTATTCATAAATTTTATGCCGGCAAGAATATGCAAGGTATTCTACACTTAATATTCTGTTGGACAGGTATCCCACACATTTTAGCAATTATTAGTGCAGTGATTACTGTTTTCAAACCTGCTGATGAACAAGGTAATGTCACTTTATAAATTGATAAAAATAAATCCCGATGACAATCATTTATTATTTGCGAATCATAGAGTTATAGTTATTACGAACTCTATATGATAAGCAGTAATGCTGATTGTTTATCGGGATTATTATTGCGATTATTTAATGTAGTACACTATTTATTTTTCACACAGTAAATACTATTTTAAAGAATCATCTGACGCTGTTTCATAGTTTGATTCATACTCTTTAATATATTTACTTAAAACAACAAAATGTGCGTTACCAAAATCACTAGATGCATTTAAGAAATCCATATGTACTAAATTTAAAACTTTTGGATCTGGATTAGACTTGTCTTCATAATTTTTTGGTGAAAAAGTGAAATAGGCCAATGCCGGCAACACTTCATCTTTAGTATCCTTTGATCCATGTGTCATAAATGAAACGCTTGTTAAAGGTACTCCGAAAGATTTGATTTGAGCTACGCTATATGGAACTGGTTTTGGATGATCAAGTTTAGTTAGCTGACTTAATTTTTTTAACTTAGAATAATCGTCATATTTAATTGCATCATCTTTATGTATTACGTAAGATCCTGGTTCGACTGATGCATAAACTAACTTTCCATCTTTATATTTTGTCATAATTTCTGCGTAAAAAACAGGTGTGTTTGAATTGCCAATTTTCTTTCCATCTGGATCTACATACCAATAATCAACTTGTTTTACATCATCGTGTGTTTCAATCACTTTCCTTTTTATACCTTTCTTACCTTTAAAGAATGCATCAACATCTTTTATTGAAGATCCTTTTGAATCTTTAGTAAATCTATAATCTGCAAGTTCCACTTTACCCATTAATTCTTTGTAATCTTTCCATCCTTGAATCCCTTTACTATTCGTAAACGACTTTTCTGTCATTAATGGATCCAACTTATCAAGAGATGGCGCATCTTTAATTCCTTTCATTTTCTTCTCTATTTCTTCATATTTCTCTAAATCTGGATCTTTCTCTTCTTCCGATTCTTTTTTTACAGTTTCTTGTTTTGATTCTTCTGATTTCTTTGATGATAATTTATGATTCCCACCAAAAGAACAACCTGCTACGACTAAAAGCATAATTAAAAGTAAACATCCCAGTGTCTTTTTCATAAACTTTCTCCTCTTAAGTTATTTTGTTTGAATCAAATAAACATACATAAATTTAAAAAACTTATTTATATTGATATTTTACATTAACCATCAATATTTTTAAATACTTTAATTGATAATTTAAGAAAATTGTTTTGTCTAATAATTTAAGTAGTTAAAACATAGATAGATATAAAATAGTTTATAGCCATTAATTTATAAGTGTAAAATTTGCACTATTTCAATTTGCCATTTAAAAATAGTTTGTTTAATCATTAGTACTTTTATTCATCAGTAAGTATGGCGCTTGCATTAAAATCAGAATTCGTAAATGAAAATACTAATAAATTCCTTATCAAACCAAAATCACGTAAGTTATAAAGCCATATAAAAAGACAGAATATAAACTGCTAATTTAAATAGTTAACAGTTGTATATTCTGCCCTTTTTCTGTACTTAAAGTAAATATTCAAACACTGGTTCAAATACTCGTACATACTGAACTTGTTTCTAATAATTAGTAATGTTACATCATCATCTGTGGATCAATATCAATCTTCAATGCTAATTTTTCTTTTATAAATTTTTCATGGTAATAGTCATCTAAAAACTGAATGGCTTGTAATAATCCAGGTTCACTTTTATATTTCACTAAAATTTGGAATCTAAATTCATTGTTGATTCTCGCAAGTGCTGCCGGAGATGGACCTAGTACAAGCGCTTTTTCTGTTAAATGCTGTAATAAAATTTTATGAACATGCTGCGATGCTTCCATAACCTTCTTCATTTCTTTATGTGAGATTGTGAAATTAATCAAATAATAATACGGTGGATACTTTCCTAATTTACGATATTCCATTTCCTGACGATAAAATGTTAAATAATCATTTTTTTGAACATCCAATATTGAATAATGATCTGGATTATACGTTTGAATGATGACTTGACCTGCCTTTTCATGACGACCAGCTCTACCAGCCACTTGCGTTAATAGTTGATAAGTACGTTCGCTCGCCCGAAAATCAGGTAAATTTAACATTGTATCTGCATTCAGCACACCAACTAAAGTAATATTTGGATAATCTAATCCTTTCGCAATCATCTGAGTACCTAGTAAAATGTCACCGTTACCTTTTTCGAATTCAGTCAATAACTTTTCATGTGCACCTTTCTTTGAGGTTGTATCTACATCCATCCTAATTATGCGCGCATCTTCAAATTCTTGTTGCAATAGTTCTTCAACTTTCTGAGTACCAGTACCTACTTGTCGAATGTGTTCACTCTCACAATTTGGACATTGATTCGGTGGCGTCTCTTGGTAACCACAATAGTGACATTTTAATAAGTCTGTCGTTTTATGATACGTTAATGAAATATCACAGTTTGGACATTGCGGTACATATCCACAATCCCGACATAACATAAACGATGCATAACCACGTCGATTTAAAAATAAAACAACTTGTTCCTGTCGATCTAATCTTAATTGTATGGCTTCACGTAAATCTTTTGAAAACATTGACCGATTACCTTCACTCAATTCTTCACGCATGTCTACTATATCAATTTCAGGTAAAGCTTGTTGGTTCACTCTGTTTGGTAATGATAGCAAATGATAAACGTCTTTTTCAGCTCGTGCATAACTTTCAAGACATGGTGTTGCACTTCCTAAAATGACTGGACAGTGATGATATTCACTTCGCCATTGGGCAATTTCTCTAGCGTGATATCTCGGATAATCTTCTTGTTTATATGTAGATTCATGTTCTTCATCAATGATGATTAACCCTAAATTTTTGAAAGGTGCGAACACACTTGACCTTGCACCAACACTTACTCTCGCACGATCATCCCTAATTTTTTGCCACTCATCATAACGTTCCCCATTAGATAAGCCAGAATGTAATACAGCAACGTCATCACCAAATCGACGTTTGAAGCGTAAAACCATTTGCGGTGTTAGAGCGATTTCAGGAACTAACATCATCGCCTGTTTTCCTTGGCTTAAAACATCTTCTATCGTTTGTAAATATACTTCTGTTTTACCTGATCCCGTCACACCATGAAGTAAAAATGTTTCTTGCTCTTGGCTTACAATTTTAGCTTTAATCGCTTCATATGCTTTATATTGGTCTTCTGTTAATTGCTGTTTTGATTCTTGTTCGAAAACACGATCTTTAAATGGGTCTCTTTCAACAACCGCGTCATATTTTTCAACATAACCTTTTTTGATAAGTCCATCTAAACTGGATTTTGAAAAGCCCATATCCTCAATATCAGTTAAAAATATTGTTTTATGTTGTTCTTCAGACAAGTAAGCATACAAATCGTATTGTTTAATAACTTTCTCCAACTTAGCTAATACTTCATCAGGATGATACCCTTCAATGACACGAACAGCACGCTTGGTTTTTTTAGTTATATTTTGTGTGAGAATCGTTTTTTCTTCAACGATATCATCTTTTAACAACTTCATAAGCAATTGAATATCATTATTTTTTTGCGCATCTTTATAATAATAGTAACCATGCTTATCAAATTTTTGTAATAAAGCTGAAGGTAGCTCTATGTCATCTTTCATCTTAAATGCTTTTTTATACTTCGCTTTAATAGCACTTGGAAGCATCACTTCTAGCATAGAAATACGTTTAATGACATGAGTTGAACCCATCCACTCACTTAAAGCTATTAATTCTGATGTTAATTCTGGTTGTATATCTTTCACTTCTATGATTTTTTTTAACTTCGAAACGTCAAGTTGTGCATCAGGTTCTGCTGTTACTTCCATTACATAACCTTGAATCGTTCTTGGTCCAAAAGGTACAATTACACGCACACCAGGTTGGATGACAGATTCGAGTTGTTCGGGAATTATATAATCAAATTTATAGTCAACGCTCTTCGACGCGACATCGACTATGACTTTCGCTATCATTATTGCCACCTAGTTTCTAGTTCATCTAAAATTTGTGCAGCTAATACTACTTTTTTTCCTTTCTTGATATTTACCTTTTCATTATTTTTAAAATGCATTGTCAATTCATTATCATCAGAACTAAATCCGATAGACATATCCCCAACATTATTTGAAATAATCACATCTGCATTTTTCTTGCGTAATTTTTGTTGTGCATAATTTTCAATATCTTCAGTCTCTGCTGCAAAGCCTATTAAATACTGTGATGTTTTATGTTCACCTAAATATTTAAGAATGTCTTTAGTACGTTTAAAAGATACTGACAAATCACCATCCTGCTTTTTCATCTTATGTTCTAATACATCAACCGGTGTATAGTCAGATACGGCTGCTGCTTTTACAACAATATCTTGTTCGTCAAATCGGCTTGTCACTTGTTCAAACATTTCTTCAGCACTTTGAACATGAATAACTTCAATATCTTTTGGATCCTCTAGTGTTGTAGGACCAGCAACTAACGTCACGATAGCTCCTCGATTTCGCAATGCTTCAGCTATTGCATAGCCCATTTTTCCAGAAGAACGATTGGATACAAATCTGACTGGATCGATAACTTCAATAGTTGGTCCTGCTGTAACCAATGCGCGTTTATCTTGAAATGAACTATTAGCTAAACGATTACTATTTTGAAAATGAGCATCAATAACAGAAACGATTTGAAGCGGTTCTTCCATACGTCCTTTAGCAACATAACCACATGCTAGAAATCCGCTTCCTGGTTCGATAAAATGATACCCATCTTCTTTTAAAATATTAATATTTTGCTGCGTACGTTTATTTTCATACATATGCACATTCATAGCAGGCGCAATAAATTTCGGTGTCTCTGTTGCTAGCAACGTTGATGTCACCAAATCATCAGCAATACCTACACTCAATTTTGCAATTGTATTTGCCGTTGCAGGTGCAACAATGATTGCATCTGCCCAATCACCTAATGCAATATGCTGTATTTCTGAAGGATTTTCTTCTATAAAAGTATCTGTATAAACAGCATTTCGACTTATTGCTTGAAATGCTAATGGTGTCACAAATTTTTGTGCGTGATTCGTTAACATAACGCGAACTTCATACCCAGATTGTGTTAACTTACTTGTCAAATCAATTGCTTTATATGCCGCAATGCCACCTGTAACGGCTAATAATATTTTCTTCATATTCAATCTCCCTTAAATATCACTATGACATTTACGCTTTACATCATCATATGCGCACAAATGCTCATTACTTTTTTATAGATACAAATTTAGTATTATTATAACATCAATCATTGGATAAACTAAAAAAACACACCTACATAGGTGCGTTTGATTTGGATATGCCTTGACGTATTTGATGTACGTCTAGCTTCACATATTTTTAATGGTCGAAACTATTCTTTACCATAATAATCACTTGAAATAACAGGGCGAATTTTACCGTCAGCAATTTCTTCTAACGCTCTACCAACTGGTTTAAATGAATGATATTCACTTAATAATTCAGTTTCAGGTTGTTCATCAATTTCACGCGCTCTTTTCGCTGCAGTTGTTGCAATTAAATACTTTGATTTAATTTGTGACGTTAATTGGTTTAAAGGTGGATTTAACATTATTTTTTAGCCTCCAAAATCATTTTTCTATACTTAGCTTCTACGCGCTCTCTTTTTAAGTGCTCAGCTTCTACAATACATTGAATTCTATTCTTCGCAAGTTCTACTTCATCATTAACTACAACGTAATCGTATAAATTCATCATTTCAACTTCTTTACGCGCTTCGTTAATACGACTTTGTATTTTCTCATTGGATTCTGTTCCTCTACCTACTAATCGCTCTCTCAAGTGATCTAAACTTGGAGGTGCTAAGAAAATAAATAACGCATCTGGAAATTTCTTTCTAACTTGCTTTGCACCTTCTACTTCAATTTCTAAAAATACATCATGACCTTCGTCCATTGTATCTTTAACATATTGAACTGGTGTACCATAATAGTTGCCTACATATTCAGCATATTCTATAAATTGGTCATCTTTAATTAAAGCTTCAAACGCATCCCTAGTTTTAAAAAAGTAATCTACGCCATCAACTTCACCTTCACGCATTTGACGTGTTGTCATTGAAATAGAATACTTATATGATGTACTTGGATCTTCAAATATTCGTTTTCTAACAGTACCTTTACCTACTCCAGATGGTCCTGATAAAACGATTAACAATCCTTTTTCATTATCCATGCCTTACGACCTCTCTAAGCTAATCTTCTATTATTTAAATATGATATCACATTGTTCTTTATATTGTATAGCATATTTGAAATTGCATGCCATAATTTCTATTAAGTCTAACAATATCGTTATATTGCACGATTAATTTTAATTAAATAAATTGAATTGCGAACTTTTAGATAATGTAAAATGTGTGGCATAATGTATGGTTCAATAACTATACCGAAAAGTTACAATCATGTTAAAATGAAACGAATGATATGAAGAAGGTGGAAGATAAATTATGGCTTATGATGGATTATTTACAAAGAAAATGGTTGAGTCTCTACAATTTTTAACAACAGGACGCGTTCACAAAATCAATCAACCTGATAATGACACGATACTAATGGTTGTACGTCAAAATAGACAAAACCATCAATTGTTATTGTCAATCCATCCAAACTTTTCAAGATTACAATTGACTACTAAAAAATATGATAATCCATTTAATCCACCCATGTTTGCGCGTGTTTTTAGAAAACACTTAGAAGGTGGTATTATCGAATCGATTAAGCAAATTGGTAATGATCGTCGCATTGAAATCGATATAAAGAGTAAAGATGAAATTGGCGATACTATTTACCGCACTGTCATCCTTGAGATTATGGGTAAACATAGTAACTTAATTTTAGTAGATGAAAATCGCAAAATAATTGAAGGATTTAAACACTTAACACCAAATACGAATCACTATCGTACAGTAATGCCAGGATTTAATTATGAAGCACCACCTACTCAGCACAAAATAAATCCGTATGATATTACAGGTGCAGAGGTGTTGAAATATATCGATTTTAACGCAGGTAATATTGCTAAACAATTATTGAATCAGTTTGAAGGATTTAGCCCTTTAATTACGAATGAAATCGTTAGTCGTCGTCAATTTATGACTTCATCAACATTACCAGAAGCATTCGACGAAGTAATGGCAGAAACCAAGTTACCACCTACTCCTATTTTTCATAAAAATCATGAAACAGGTAAAGAGGATTTCTATTTTATAAAGTTAAATCAATTTAATGATGATACAGTTACGTACGATTCATTAAATGATTTACTTGATCGTTTTTATGACGCGCGTGGCGAACGTGAACGCGTTAAACAACGTGCGAATGATTTAGTTCGATTTGTTCAACAGCAGTTGCACAAATATCAAAATAAATTAGCGAAGTTGATTGAAGAATATGAGCAGTCTAAAAATAAAGATACCGAACAGTTATATGGTGAATTGATCACTGCTAATATATATCGAATTAAGCAAGGCGATAAAGAAGTGACAGCATTGAATTATTATACGAATGAAGAAGTTGTCATTCCTTTAAATCCTACAAAATCCCCATCAGCAAATGCTCAATATTATTATAAACAATATAATCGTATGAAAACGAGAGAACGTGAATTACAACATCAAATTCAATTGACGAAAGATAATATAGATTATTTTTCAACAATCGAACAACAATTACATCATATTTCTGTCCATGACATTGATGAAATTAGAGATGAATTAGCAGAACAAGGCTTTATGAAACAGCGTAAAAATCAAACTAAGAAAAAGAAAGCGCAGATTCAATTACAACATTATGTATCAACTGATGGCGACGATATATATGTTGGCAAGAATAACAAGCAAAATGATTATTTAACAAATAAAAAAGCTAAAAAAACTCACACATGGTTACACACAAAAGATATTCCTGGTTCACATGTCGTTATATTTAATGATGCACCAAGTGATACGACAATCAAGGAAGCGTCTATGTTAGCAGGATACTTTTCAAAAGCTGGTAATTCTGGACAAATACCTGTTGATTACACATTAATTAAAAATGTGCACAAACCATCAGGTGCAAAGCCTGGGTTTGTAACATATGACAATCAAAAAACTTTGTATGCTACACCTGATTATGAACTTATTCAAAAAATGAAACAATTATAATCAAGTTGTCGACAAATAAACACCTCACCATAAGAAAGGACTACTTTCTTTTGCGAGGTGTTTATTTATTATTTAATGCGTTCATTGAAACGAAGTATCGTGTTTTTAAATAACGTATCATCATTTAAGTTACAAATTATCTTTGTGATTTTAAAAATGAGTGAAACTAAAATGCTAATGTGTACTTAAAATAGAAATACATAGGTAAAACGCATGCATAAGAAAAAGTGTTTCTTTATCATTCAACGCTGTGCGAATCCTTTTACTCAGGTAATGCTAATTGAAAACTTACTCCAAACTTATCTTGAACCCAAGCAAACTCTCTGTATGGTGGCATATTCGTTTTTGGCATTAAAATGGCACCTTCATCTTTTAATCCATTAAATAGTCGTTCCATTTCAATAGTATCTTTTACTGTAACAAATAATGAAATCGCAGGATTCATTGGTAATTCTGTGCCACTATTAGCATCAATCGCCATGAATACTTGTCCATTTAATGTAAATATTGAGTGTTGTACAGTCCCGTGATCACCAGGTCCATTTTCACCATACTTAGCCATTGTTATAATCTCACTATCTTCAAATAAGCTTGTGTATAGTTTAACAGCTTCTTCAGCTTTGTTATTAAACATTAAAAATGTCGTGATTTTTGGAATATCCATGCTATGCCTCCTATAGATCGAACTTCTATAACTACTATTATCTTAACATAATTAAAATGACAAAAGCGCGTCATACCGTTATGTGCACGAATGACAAACGTCTTATTGGCCTGTTGATTAAATCACATAGTTAACGATAAAAATTACGCAAGATTAAAAATATGATACATATGTTAATAAATGATACTTATCATAGGTATTAATGTTTTGACTTATTGTCAAATTTGATTACAATTAAAATTAAGTTAAAGGAGGGACGTTATGTTACATTATGTGATTCCAGTATTAGTCCTATTACTCGTATTCTTAATTGGTTGGATTTTAATAAAGTTAATTATCCGCTAATAAATTTTTTATATAATAAAAGCTATAGTGTTTGTAATATTCGGATGCGGTTAAGCAGCCCCTGATATTAAACACTATAGCTTTTTTGTTTTTAAATTTGTCCTTGTTTACGTAATATATCCTTTACATGTTTAAATAAATCATCATTATGGTCTATAGTTGTTTTATTTTTTATATGTTTTTGCTTCGTTGAACTTTCGTCGACATCGTGACTACTAGATAGATTGGAATCATTTGAATGATTGATAAATTCGTTACAATGTTTTATCTTCCCATATAAATCATTAGATGTTTTGTCATTCATTTGTTGAATTCCTCCTTCTAGTGTCTATATTATGCTAAGTTGTCTCTCCATTCAACTAATGTTTGGATATCTTCACTAGAAATTTTACCTTCATTTTCAGCTACTTCAATTAATTCATTGTAATCACTTAAAGTGTAAAAAGGTAGTTGAATATTGCTAAATGTATCATCTGCTTTTTTCAAACCGTAAGTAAAGATAGCTACAACACCTAATACTTCTGCACCTGCTTGTTTTAAGGCTTCAACTGCTGTGACTGAAGATCCCCCTGTCGAAATTAAATCTTCTATCACAACTACTTTTTTACCTTCACTTTTAGCACCTTCGATTTGATTTTGCTTACCATGACTCTTATTTGATGAACGAACATAATTCATTGGTAATTTTAATTTTTCAGCAATAAAAGCTGCATGTGGAATACCAGCTGTTGCAGTACCAGAAATAACTTCTACTTCAGGAAAGTGTTCTTTAATTAAGTTAATTAAACCATCGCGGATTGCGCCTCGAACTAAAGGATAACCTAACGTAACACGGTTATCACAGTAAATCGGTGATTTAATACCTGAACTCCATGTATATAAATCATTTGGTGATAATGTTACAGCTTCAATATCTAATAATGATTTTGCAATTTCTTTAGCCATTATACTAACCAACTTTCTTTAATTTTATGATAACTTTCGACTGGATTGTCACTTTGTGTAATCGGTCTACCGACTACAATATGCGTCGAACCAAGCTGTCTTGCTTCTTCCGGTGTCGTAATACGGTGTTGGTCATCTTGAGATGCACCTTTAGGTCTAATACCTGGTGTTACTTTTAAAAATGATGTACCTAACTTTTCAGTCAACATACGACTTTCAAGAGGTGAACAAACAACGCCATCTAAACCAGCTGCATTTGCTAACTTGGCATAATTTAAAACGGCCTCTTCAATCGATGTTTGTATATTTTGTTCGTGTCGTAACATGTCTTCTGTTGTTGACGTAAGCTGTGTTACTGCAATAATTTTTGTATGTTGATTATGTTTTCTTAATCCTTTAATGGCCTCAGACATCATTTTTACGCCACCAGCAGCATGAACATTTACCAGATCAACATTCAATTTAGCTAGTCCTTCCATCGCCTTACCTACTGTATTAGGAATATCATGCAATTTTAAATCTAAAAATACATCATGGCCTCTTTCTTTTATCTCATTAATTAATTGAGGACCTTCTTGATAAAAAAGTTCCATACCTACTTTTACGAATAATGATTCATCAAATAAATCTAAAAATTGATTTACTTTTTCTTTTGATTCAAAATCTAATGCAATAATTGGTAAATCTTTCATCATATATGTCTCCCTTTATATTAAGAAATTCATTAAAATAATGAGGCTGTAATATAAACTTCTTTAAGTAAATGGTTAATTACAGCCCCACCGATACAGTTTGATTGATTTACATTTGACGCATTGTAAATGTCATACTTTCAATTACATTCGTTAAGGCATTAGCTGTATCTAAAGATGTCAAACATGGAATACCATTTTCAACTGTAGTACGTCTAATTTGGAAGCCATCCCTTTCTACTTCTTTACCTTTAGTCATTGTATTTATAACGATTTGAACATCACCATTTTGAATACGTGTTAATAAATCATTTTCGCCACCGATTTTGCCTACTACTTCTGCAGGTATGTCATACTCAGCTAATTTATTAGCTGTTCCAGACGTTGCTAAAATTTTATAGCCAACTTCATTTAAGCGTTGTGCCAATTTAACAACTTCCTCTTTATCTTTGTCACTGACGGTCATTAATACTGTACCGTGATCTTTAACTTCAACACCACTACCTGTTAACCCTTTGAATAACGCCTTTTCTAATGTAGTATCTTTCCCCATTACTTCACCTGTAGACTTCATTTCAGGTCCTAAAGTAATATCAACATTTTTCAATTTATTAAAACTAAATACCGGTGCTTTCACAAATACACCCTCAGCATATGGTTGAACCCCTTCTTGATAACCCATATCTGTTAGTTTTTCCCCAATGATTGCTCGCATAGCTAATTGTGCCATTGGAATATCAGTAATTTTACTTAAGAATGGTACCGTTCTACTAGAACGTGGGTTTACTTCTAAAACATATACACCATCGTGAGCTATAACGAATTGAATGTTGATTAAGCCAATGATGTTTAAACCTTTAGCTAATTTTATAGTATAGTCCTCAAGTGTTGCTAACTCGTCTTCTGTCAAAGTTTGTGGCGGATATACAGCGATTGAGTCACCACTATGTACACCAGCACGTTCAATATGTTCCATGATTCCTGGAATAATGACCGTTTCTCCATCACAAATCGCATCAACTTCAATTTCTTTACCAGTTAAATATCTATCGACTAGTACCGGATGTTCCGGACTCGCTTTTACAGCCTGGGTCATATAGTTTTCTAACTCTTTGTCATTGTCTACAATTTCCATTGCGCGACCACCTAATACATAAGAAGGTCTTACTACAACCGGATATCCGATTTCTGCAGCATTCGCTAATGCTTCCTCAGGTGATGTAGCTGATTTCCCTTGTGGCTGTGGCACGTTAATTTTTCTTAATAGTGCTTCAAATTCTTTTCTATCTTCAGCACGATTTAGATTTTCTAGTGAAGTACCAAGTATTTTAACACCATGTTTAGCCAATTTGTCTGCTAAATTAATCGCTGTTTGTCCTCCAAATTGTACAACGACACCTTTAGGTTTTTCTAAATTAATGATATTCATCACATCTTCTTCAGTTAAAGGTTCAAAGTATAATTTGTCAGAAATTGAGAAGTCTGTTGAAACTGTTTCTGGATTGTTATTCACAATTATCGCTTCGTACCCTGCTTTTTGAATTGCCCAAACGGCGTGAACTGTCGCATAGTCAAATTCTACACCTTGGCCGATTCGAATTGGTCCAGAGCCTAATACTAAGATTTTTTCTTTGTCAGTAACTATGGATTCATTTTCAGTTTCGTATGTACCATAATAATATGGTGTTGAAGATTCAAATTCAGCTGCGCAAGTATCAACCATCTTGTAAACAGGTTTAATATCATTTTCCATACGCAATTGATATACTTCTTCTTCCGTCATATTAAAGCGATGCGCTATTGTTTTATCACTAAATCCATAATCTTTTGCATATTTAAGATATTCTAAATCACCTTGATGCTCTTTTAATTGATGCTCAATATCAATAATGTTTTGGAACTTGTGTAAGAAGAAGTAATCAATCTGAGTCATATTATGAATTTCTTCTAATGTTGTCCCTCTTCTAATTGCTTCGCCGATGAAAAATAATCGTTCATCATCTTGGTGTGAAATACGTTCTTTAATATAATCAAGATCGAAGCTTTCACCATTTGGTAATCCTAAGTGATGCACACCATACTCAAGTGATCGAATTGCTTTTAACAATGATTCTTCGTAAGTTCGACCAATGGCCATAACTTCACCTGTTGCTTTCATTTGTGTGCCAAGCTCTCGTTCTCCTTTTTCAAATTTATCAAAAGGAAATCTTGGTATTTTTGAAATCACATAGTCTAAAGTTGGTTCAAACGCTGCATAAGATGTTCCTGTAATTGGATTTAACATTTCATCTAATGTTAGACCAACCGCGATTTTAGCAGCTAATTTTGCAATAGGATATCCTGTTGCTTTTGAAGCTAACGCTGATGAACGTGATACACGCGGATTTACTTCTATAATATAATAATCGAATGAATGGGGATCTAATGCTAATTGAACATTACAACCACCTTCGATACCTAAAGCTCGAATAACTTTTAATGAAACATCACGTAACATTTGATACTCAACATCTGATAATGTTTGACTAGGAGCCACAACAATTGAATCGCCAGTATGAATACCAACTGGATCAATATTTTCCATGTTACATACAACGATGGCATTATCGTTTTTATCACGCATTACTTCGTATTCGATTTCTTTAAAACCTGCGATAGATTTTTCTAATAAACATTGCGTTGCTGGACTATAATGAAGACCATTTGAGACGATTTCATGTAATTCTTCATCATTATGACAAATACCGCCTCCGGTACCACCCATCGTAAATGCCGGTCTAACAATTAGCGGGTATCCCACTTGCTCTTTGAATTTAAAGGCTTGCTCTACTGTATTTACAATGTCACTCTCTGGTACAGGAACGTTTAAATCATTCATTAATGTTCTAAACATTTCACGGTCTTCTGCTTGTTGAATTGATGTTAGCTCAGTTCCTAATAATTGGACGTTATTATCTTGAAGCACACCACTTTCGTGTAGTTGAATCGCCATGTTTAAACCTGTTTGACCACCTAAAGTTGGAAGTAAAGCGTCAGGTTGCTCTTTACGTATAATTCGCGCTATAAAATCATGAGTTAACGGTTCGATATATACTTTATCCGCAATTTCCTTATCAGTCATGATTGTCGCTGGATTTGAATTTACAAGAATAACTCGATATCCCTCTTCTTTTAAAGCTAGACATGCTTGTGTTCCAGCATAATCAAATTCAGCTGCTTGACCTATGATAATTGGCCCAGACCCTATTACTAAAATTGTTTTGATATCATTACGTTTAGGCATTGATATGACGCTCCTTTTCCTTAAAATTAGTCATCATTGCTACAAAATCATCAAATAGATAGTTTGAATCTGACGGTCCTGGATTTGCTTCAGGATGGTATTGAACAGAAAATGCTGGTAATGTTTTATGTTTTAAACCTTCTACAGTACCATCATTTAATGCAAGATGAGTAACTTCTAAATCAGTACTTTTTAACGAATCTATATCTATTGCATATCCATGGTTTTGACTCGTAATATCAACTTTTCCAGTCTCTAAATTTTTAACTGGATGGTTCGCACCACGATGACCAAACTTCATTTTAAATGAGCTTGCTCCTTGAGATAATGCAAAAAGTTGATGTCCTAGACAGATACCAAAGAACGGAATTTTCCCTAAAATTCCTTGAATCATTGGAATCGCACATTCTACAACTTCAGGATTACCTGGTCCGTTTGATAGCATAACGCCATCTGGAGCCATTGCTAAAATTTCTTCGGCAGTAGTTGTATATGGTACAACTGTGACGTTACAACCTCTGACGTTTAATTCTCGAACAATATTTTGCTTCTTACCAAAGTCTACAAGTACGACACTTAGATCCTTACCTGTCGAAACATACGGTGTTTTAGTCGAAACGATTTCTACTTCGTTTTTAGGTAATTCTACTTGTTGTAAATGTTTGACAAGTTGATCAATATCTTCTTTTCGATCAGTAAAACCAGCTTTTAACACACCGTGTTGTCGAATTTTACGCGTAATACTTCTTGTATCAACACCTGCAATCCCTGGAATTTGATGCAATTCTAAAACGTCATGAAGTGTCTTTTGTTGTCTAAAATTACTTGGATGCGCACTCGCTTCTTTCACTACAATACCGTTTAATGTAGGTACTAATGATTCAAAATCGTCTCTATTGATACCATAATTACCGATTAATGGATACGTAAAAGTAATGATCTGACCTGTATATGATGGATCTGAAATAGTTTCTTGATAACCTGTCATAGCTGTATTAAATACAATTTCTCCTACAGTTAAGTTATCAGATCCTAAACGGTAGCCTTCGTAAAAAGAACCGTCTTCTAACACTAGATAACGTTTGCTTTGCATATTATTTATCCCCCTCAAATTTAACTTCGCCTTCAACCATTGTTAAGATCGGATTTCCATAAACTTTATAGCCGATAAATGGTGTATTATCTGCTTTTGATAAGAAATCTTCTCCTTTAATTTCTTGTTCACTATCTAAATCAATGATTGTTAAATCTGCATAACCATTTTCTTTTAATGTGCCGTATTCTAAATTAAATGTCTCACATGGTTTAATTGTTAAGTAATCTACTAATTGTTGTAATGTCCAATCACCATTTTTTACAAAATGCGTATATAATAATGGGAATGCTGTTTCACTACCAACAATTCCGAATGGTGCTTTTTCCATTGGTTGTGCTTTTTCATCACGTGCATGTGGTGCATGGTCTGTTGCGATACAGTCAATTGTACCGTCTAGTAACCCTTCTAACAAAGCCTCTCTATCTTCAGTACTTCTCAATGGTGGATTCATTTTATAAATGGCATTATTACCAGGAATATCATCTTCTGTTAACAATAAATGGTGTGGTGTAACTTCAGCTGTAACATGAATGCCTGCGCGTTTAGCGTCACGAATGACTCTAACACTTTCTTTAGTAGAAACATGACATACATGATAATGACAACCTGCTGCTTCAGCTAATAGTACATCTCTTGCGATTTGAACAGATTCACAAATGTTTGGAATACCTGGTATACCTAACTCTTTACTGCGTTTCCCTTCATGCATTGCACCACCATAGATTAATGAATTATCTTCACAGTGTGCTACGATGGCTTTGTTTACTTTTGCAGCTTCAATCATGCCTTCATACATCATGCTTGCAGTTTGTACTCCTACACCGTCATCTGTAAACGCAAAGGCACCTTCTTTTACTAGTGCTGGGAAATCAACCAATTCTTTACCTAATTGACGTGTTGTAATTGAAGCATAAGGTAATACACGTACTTGAGCATTGTCATCGATTAATTTTTGTAAAGCTTCAAAATGTTCTACAGAATCTGGTACCGGTCTTGTGTTAGGCATTGGACATACAGTTGTAAATCCGCCTCTAGCAGCAGCTTTAGTACCAGTTTCAATTGTCTCTTTATATTCACCACCAGGTTCACGTAAATGAACATGAACATCGACAAATCCAGGTGACACAAAGTGACCTTTCGCATCTATGATGTCAACACCATTGCTTGGTTCAATTGCAGGTGCAATTTGTTTAATTACCTTACCATCAATTAAAATATCTGCTTGTTGTAATTCTCCATTTTGTAATACTTTACCGTTTTTAATTAATTTCATCATTTTCGTCCCCTTACCTATTTTAATAATTCATCAATGACTGCCATTCTTAAGTAAACGCCATTTTCCATTTGCTTAAAAATTCTTGATTTTGAAGCTTCTACTAAATCGCTTTGTATTTCTACTCCTCTATTCACAGGTGCCGGATGCATAACAATAGCATGTTCTTGTAATTTGTTATAGCGCACTTCATTTAAGCCATGCTTTTGATGATAATCATCTGCTGCAAATCTAGTTTCTTCTGCAAGCCCATGTCTTTCATGTTGAATTCTTAATAACATAACTATATCTACTGTTTCTATAACATCATCTATATTTACATAAGGTGCTTCTAAAGAATCATCAATCCAAGCATTTGGGCTATTAAACATTACGTTTGCACCTAATGCTTTTAAACTATGGTAATTACTACGTGCGACACGTGAATTTTTAATGTCTCCACAAATCAATACATTCAAGCCTTCAAAATATCCATATTCTTCATATATCGTCATTAAATCAAGTAAACTTTGTGTTGGATGTTGTCCACTACCATCACCAGCATTCGCAATTGGGATGTTAATATTCGCTAATTTTTCATAGTAGTTATTAAACGGATGTCTAATGACTAATAAATCACAGCCAATACTTTCTAAAGTTTTACATGTGTCATATAAAGATTCACCTTTTGAAACAGATGATGTTGATGTTTCAAAGCTAATCGTTTTTAACCCTAGCTTAAGTTCTGCCATTTCAAAACTACATTTTGTTCGAGTAGAATTTTCAAAGAATAAATTTGCGACATATTTCCCTTCAAAGTTTGGTAGTTGACGTTCACCAGATTTAAATTGACTTGCCTTTTGGATAAGTTTGTATATTTGATCTGTAGATAAATGTTCCATTGATAATAAATGATTCATAAAAGCGCCCTCCTTAATTTGTAAATCTTAATTGTTTTGTTTTTTCTCTTTAGGTAAGATTAAGTTCAAAATAATTCCTGAAAGTGCAGCTAATGCCATCCCCTCAATTTGAAGGTTGATACCAATTTCTTTTAAGTTAAATACTAAATTACCGATACCTACAACTAAAATTACAGAAGCTATAACTAAATTTCGATTGTTCGCAAAATCTACTTTGCTTTCAACTAACATTCTTAAGCCACTTGCTGCAATAATACCGAAAAGTAATATAGATACTCCTCCCATAACTGGTGTAGGTATAGAAGAAATTAATGCAGTGAACTTACCAATGAATGCTAAAACAATTGCTATAACTGCTGCACCACCAATGACGTAAATACTGTATATTCTTGTAATCGCTAATACACCGATATTTTCACCGTATGTTGTACTTGGTGGTCCACCAATAATACTGGCAAACATTGTAGAAACACCATCACCAATGATTGATTTATCAAGTCCTGGCTTTTCAAAGAAGTTTCTACCTACGATTTTATTCAATACCATTTGGTGCCCAATATGTTCACTTACTGTTACAAACACAATCGGAATCATTACAAGTACAAGTCCTAAGTGAAATGAAGGTACATAATCTTTAAATGGCAGATAAATATGAGGGAAATCTATCCATTTTGCTGACATAATTGCATCAAATTTCACAATCCCCATAAAAATCGCTACCACATAACCTACGATAATACCTACAAGTACTGGAATTAAAGATAGGAATCCTTTAAAAAATCCTTGAACGACTATTGTTACAAGCAAGGTTATCATTGCAACAATTAAGAAACTGATATTGTAACCTTTCATATCTCCAGGATTTTCATACATTGCCATATTGACTGCAGTAGGCGCTAAGCTTAAACCAATTACCATGATGACTGGTCCAACAACAACTGGTGGTAATAATTTCATTAACCATGCTGTCCCACTTAATTTGATTAGAATCCCGATGATGACGTACATAACACCACTCATGAATAATGCTACAAGCATGTCTCCTAAGCTATGCGTACTTAATCCCGTGATAATTGGCGTGATAAATGCAAAGCTAGATCCCAAGTATGCTGGTATTTGCGCCTTCGTTATTAAGATATAAAGTAATGTACCGATTCCCGAAGCTAGTAACGCTGCGGATATTGGTAATCCTGTTAAGAATGGTACTAGTACTGTTGCGCCAAACATCGCAAATAAATGTTGTAAGCTTAAAAATGCCCATTGCGCTGGTTGTGGTTTTTCATTTACATCTAGTACAGGTTTTACTGTTCGTTCAAACATTTCATCATTTTGCATAATATTCATTTCCTCCGATAATAAAAAAATCTCTTTACATCAGTATATGTAAAGAGACAAAAAGTGTGACAAGTTGCTACAAGTCATTT
>NZ_JACYHC010000488.1:0-4259 GCF_017152085.1 Staphylococcus sp. EG-SA-2 | reverse complement strand
TTGGTACCAGAGGGGCATCCAACACACCCTTTAACCAAAACGAAATTGCCCTTAACTATGGAAGAAGTACGAGCATATGCACCTGAGTTTGAAAAAGAAATCCCTTTGCAAATTATGATGATTGAAAAAGATCATGTTGTGTGCACAGCTATGGATGGTAATGATCAATTTATTATTGATGAAATAATTCCCGAATACTACAATCAGATTCGTGTGTTTTTAAAGAGTTTAGGTTTGAAAAGTGAAGACTATAGAGCGATTTTAGTACATCCTTGGCAATATGATCATACGATAGGGAAATATTTTGAAGCATGGATTGCTAAAAAAATATTAATTCCAACGCCGTTTACAATACTTTCAAAAGCAACTTTATCATTTAGGACGATGTCTTTAATTGATAAACCATACCATGTTAAGTTGCCCGTCGATGCACAAGCAACAAGTGCCGTTAGAACAGTCTCAACTGTGACTACTGTAGATGGACCAAAGTTAAGTTATGCTTTACAAAACATGTTGAATCAATATCCAGGATTTAAAGTTGCTATGGAACCGTTCGGTGAATATGCAAATGTTGATAAAGATAGGGCACGTCAGCTTGCTTGTATTATAAGACAAAAGCCTGAAATTGATGGAAAAGGTGCAACAGTAGTTAGTGCAAGTCTAGTTAATAAAAATCCAATAGATCAAAAAGTTATCGTGGATAGTTACTTAGAGTGGTTAAATCAAGGAATTACTAAAGAAAGTATTACGACATTTATTGAACGATACTCTCAAGCATTAATCCCGCCTTTAATTGCTTTTATTCAAAATTATGGAATTGCATTAGAAGCACACATGCAAAATACAGTAGTGAACTTGGGGCCACATTTTGACATTCAATTTTTAGTGAGAGATTTAGGTGGTTCTAGAATTGATTTAGAAACATTACAACATCGTGTATCAGATATTAAAATTACAAATGATAGTTTAATAGCTGATTCTATAGATGCAGTGATTGCAAAATTCCAACATGCTGTTATTCAAAATCAAATGGCAGAATTAATCCATCATTTTAATCAGTATGATTGTGTTGAAGAAACCGAATTATTTAACATAGTACAGCAAGTAGTAGCGCATGCTATTAACCCAACACTACCACATGCAAATGAGTTAAAAGATATTTTGTTTGGACCAACAATTACTGTCAAAGCGTTGTTAAATATGAGAATGGAAAATAAAGTAAAGCAATATTTAAATATTGAGTTAGATAATCCGATAAAAAAAGAGGTGTAGTACTACATGGCACACGTTAACATAAATATATCGAAGATTAAATATAACGCCAAAGTACTTCAAACAGTTTTTCAAAGTAAAAATATACAATTCACACCAGTAATTAAGTGTATAGCTGGTGACCGTACAATTGTAGAAAGCTTAAAAGCGTTAGGTATCAATCATGTTGCAGAATCCAGATTGGATAACATAATTAGTATTGCAGATCAGGATTTAACATATACGTTATTGCGTACGCCTGCCAAAAAAGAGATTTCAGATATGATAGAAAAAGTTGATATGAGTATCCAAACAGAATTATCTACCATACATCAAATAAATGAAGTAGCAGAAGTTTTAGGAAAAAAACATAAGATTTTATTAATGGTAGATTGGAAAGATGGCCGTGAAGGTGTTCTGACTTATGATGTTTTAGATTATATTAAAGAGATTATTCACTTGAAAAATATCCATTTTGTAGGTTTAGCATTCAATTTTATGTGTTTTAAATCTGATGCGCCAAGTGATGATGATATCTTTATGATTAATCGATTCGTCTCAGCTGTTGAAAGAGAAATAGGATATCGATTGAAAATTATTTCAGGTGGTAATTCGAGCATGTTACCACAACTTTTATATAATGATTTGGGTAAAATAAATGAATTGCGAATAGGTGAAACGTTGTTTAGAGGTGTTGATACAACGACAAATCAAGCGATCGCTATGTTATATCAAGATGCGATTACATTGGAGGCTGAGATTTTAGAAATTAAACCTCGAGTTAATACACAAACGCATGAATCATTCTTACAAGCTATTGTAGATATTGGTTATTTAGATACAAAAGTCGATAATATTTCACCTATGGATCAGCATATCAATATTTTAGGCGCTTCGAGTGATCATTTAATGCTTGATTTAAATGGTCAAGGACACTATCAAGTTGGAGATCATATATCTTTTTCATTAAATTATGAAGCACTTTCTCATTCGATGTATATGAAAAATTTACATAAGGTATATATTGATGATTCAAAGATTGATACGCTACTTCAAAATTTTGATGTGAAATCTCCTGCTATGGTAAACCAATATTAATATATTTATCAATAAGTCTAAGTTGACAAGTTATACTACATATCGTTTGCACGGTTGTATCATAATTGTTCAACTTAGATTTTTTGTATTTGTTGATTTATCAAATTAAGTGCAACAGTTCGTCACATAAAATTGCAACAGATAATATCAGCTGAATTACAGGGATAACGGTCATACTAAATGGTGTCAATTGTATTAATGCAAAGATGATATAGCAATGATACATTATCAATATTTTTTCTAAGGAAATGTGCTAATTGTAGTCATAATTACTAGAGGAAATATATAGTCATACATTTTAGTAATATAAAAAAGATTGAACGCTACTTGACAATGATAATTGTTATCAATAAAATAATAAATGAAGTTATACATATTAAGGAGTGGAACGATGAGAGGTCTAAAAACTTTTAGTATATTGGGATTAATAGTTGCCTTACTTTTAGTTGCAGCTTGTGGTAATACGGATAATTCAAGTAAAAAAGAATCATCAACTAAAGATACTATTTCGGTAAAAGATGAAAATGGTACAGTAAAAGTACCTAAAGATGCAAAACGTATCGTTGTATTAGAGTACTCATTTGCAGATGCATTAGCAGCATTAGACGTTAAACCAGTTGGTATTGCTGATGATGGTAAGAAAAAACGTATCATTAAACCAGTTAGAGAAAAAATTGGGGATTATACTTCTGTAGGTACACGTAAACAGCCAAACTTAGAGGAAATTAGTAAATTAAAACCGGATTTAATTATCGCTGATAGCAGTAGACATAAAGGTATTAATAAAGAATTAAACAAAATTGCACCAACATTATCATTAAAGAGTTTTGATGGAGACTACAAACAAAACATTAATTCGTTCAAAACAATTGCTAAAGCTTTAAATAAAGAAAAAGAAGGCGAAAAACGTCTTGCTGAGCATGATAAATTAATCAATAAGTATAAAGATGAAATTAAATTTGATAGAAATCAAAAAGTGCTTCCAGCAGTAGTTGCTAAAGCTGGTTTATTAGCACATCCAAACTATTCATATGTTGGACAATTTTTAAACGAACTAGGATTTAAAAATGCATTAAGTGACGATGTAACAAAAGGTTTAAGTAAATATTTGAAAGGACCTTACTTACAATTAGACACTGAACATTTAGCTGATTTAAATCCAGAGCGTATGATCATTATGACAGATCATGCTAAAAAAGATTCTGCTGAATTCAAGAAGTTACAAGAAGATGCAACATGGAAAAAGTTGAATGCAGTTAAAAATAATCGCGTGGATATTGTTGACCGTGATGTTTGGGCAAGATCTCGTGGCTTAATTTCTTCTGAAGAAATGGCTAAAGAACTTGTTGAATTATCAAAAAAAGAACAAAAGTAAGGTGGAAGTAAATGGCTATAAAAGAAATAAGTAGCCAATCTGCCATAGATCATAAAAGAAAAAGACGCACAACACTCACGTATATAGTGAGTTTGTGCTTTCTTTTTATTTGTATATATTTAAATATGGCGATTGGTTCTTCGAAAATTAATTTTAGCGATATCATTCACTATGTTACTGGTCATACAGATACGAAAGCAACGTTTTTATTGCATAATGTACGTATGCCAAGGATGATTGCAGGGTTATTTATTGGCGGTGCATTAGCGGTATCTGGTTTGTTAATGCAAGCAATGACACGCAATCCGCTAGCATCACCTAAAATTTTTGGTGTCAGTTCTGGTGCATCGTTTTTCATTGTATTTGTGACGATTATCATTCCATCATTAGAATATTATGCATTATATTTAGGTGTGATAGGTGCATTTATAGGTGGTTTAACTGTTTATACACTTTCAGGTGCTACGAAAGGTATGACACCCATTAAATTAGCATTGGCTGGTATGGCCATCCATTTGTTTTTTAGTAGTATGAC
>NZ_JACYHC010000487.1:0-4300 GCF_017152085.1 Staphylococcus sp. EG-SA-2 | reverse complement strand
CCTTCACGTGAAGTTTCAGAAAAGCGTCCGCGTAAGTCTTCCATATTAGCAAATGCGATTGAATGATATACACCATCAATATTGCCAACATCTTTACCAATTTGCTCAAAACCATTAATAACCTCTTCATCGCTTTGAACATCAATTTGATATAAGTGCGCTTCTGGTTGATTTAATTGTTCTAATAATTTTTCAAGCTCTTTACGGCTACGTTCTTTACGGTAAGTAAATACTAATTTAGCACCTAATTGATCTAAAACTTTAGCGACACCAAAAGCAATACTACGCTTATTAGCGATTCCCATGATGACATATGTTTTGTTTTCAAGATTTAACATGTAAGATAACTCCTTATAATAATTAATTTAACGGATAGAATATCTAATCCCAGTTTTAACTAACTTTTTATTCGTCAATACATTTTAACACTATTATGACTTTTTAATAAAGTTATTTAAACGTATTACAACGATAAATGTTTGATTTAGTCCTTTCTGTATCAAACTTGATTTACGTAAAAAGCATTTATTTATCAAAATCATATACATACTAGCATTTTAAAATCATTAATTTTACGTCGTACTAAAATACGTCTGCATTTTAATATCATTATTGTTAAAAATAAAATTCTAACTCTTGCTTCAATTCATCAACGTATTCTTTAGCACCGGTAACAATTAAGCGATCTCCATATCGCAATTGTGTATCTCCATGCGGAACAATCGACTCATTATTACGGATAATACGCACGAAGATGATGTCTCCTCCGAATGGGAAATTACGTAATTGAATATTTTCATATTTATAATTTAACATTTGAATTTCATATAGTGACGTTTCAACATTACTTAATAAATTCAACATGTTAGGTGTTTCAATTAAACCTTTTAATAAGATTTTATTACTTAAGTAGCTACTGAAAATTTCAATACCTGAATCAACTAACTCTGTATCGTCCGTTGTGCTTTCAAGTCTGCAAATGACACGCTCAACTTGATGTGCTTTGGCTAATTTAGCAACTTTTCGGTTAATATCATCGTCATTCGTAGCACAAACAACTATGTCTCGGTCAAACAGACCTAGTCGTTCTAAAACATCTTGTTCATAATCAGCAATTTCTATCATCGTGATATCATCTGACAATTGACGACGATCACTCAAGTCTTTGCGATAATATAATGTCACGTCATATAACTGAGATGTTAAATTTTGCGCTATAGGAATCGTTAATTGATTTTTACCAATTAAACTAACTTCAATTTTACGGTTAAACTCATCTGGAACTGGAAACAGTTTTTTGAAAATAATCGGAACGAATACACATGTAATGACTGCGCTTAAAATTAATATACCTGACGTTTCAGCTGAAATAGCATTTAATCTTTCTGAAATTTTGGCTGCAGCTATCACGAGCGATAATGTTGATGTTAATAAAAATGCTGATGCAATCGTTGTTTTCATATCAAACCAACGTCGAATAAACATGACTGGAATTAATTTTGAAACGATAAATGCAACGATTAAAATCGGTATGATAATTAGTAATTTCGGTTCTTTAATTAATGAAGGTATGTTTAAATCTACACCAACCATTATAAAGAAAATAGGAATAAAGAACCCATAACCAAATGAGTCTAACTTTTCAACCATTTCTTCATCTGGATTTAATAATGAAACAACGACACCTGCTAAGAATGCACCTAATATATTTTCTGCGCCAACTCCCTCTGCTAGGGCTACTAATAATATTATTAATGCAAATACCGCACGAATACCGATTTGCGTCGTACCATCCATCAATTTTTGTAAAAATGACATTCTTTTAAATTGAACACCTAAAATATATGAAATTGCTGTGAAAACAACTAATATACCTATTAACCATATTGTACTGCCGCCTTGACCATTGATTGCGCCATAGACCGTTAATAAAATCATAGTTACTAAGTCCGCAAGTACTGCTACTAATAGGATAAATTGCCCTATAGTTGTTCTCATAATATTCATTTCTTTTAAAGTTGGAACAACTACGCCTAAGGAAATAGTTGAAATGATAATGACCATTAATAACACATCATCCACTAATCCAAGCCATTTAAATACATACGCTAAAAGAATCGAAATAATCATAATAAATGCAAATACAGTTAACGCTAGATTAAGATGCCCTGGAATTGAGGATTCATCATCATTTTGTCCTTGACGTGCGCGTTTATCTTTTTTAAAAGCTTTAAAATCAATTTCTAAACCACTTAAAAACATTAAAAAGATAAAGCCTAACGTTGATAAAATATTTAGAATTGAATCCCTTTCTACTATATTTAGAAATGAATTTCCAATCACAATCCCCATCAAAATTTCTGCAACAACAACTGGCAAGAAATTAATATTTAATCGATTGACAATTATTGGAGTTAAAAACGCTGCTAAAACAACAATAACTAAAGATAAAAACTCCATAACTCCTCCTTAAATTAAGTAAGCCATAAATGATGTAGCTAAACCAAAATAAATCAACATACTAATAATATCATTAATTGTTGTAATAAATGGTCCACTAGCCACTGCTGGATCGATATTTAATTTATTCATCAATAATGGAATCATCGAACCTACAAACGTCCCCACCGTCATCGCACAAGTTAAACTTCCTGCAACGATTAATGCTAAAAGTGGCTGATGATATATTGCAACAATAATTGTAAATAATATTGTTGAACATACAACGCCCGATAATACACCACTTCCCGCTTCTCTTAATGCAATTCTAAATTTACTTTGCTCATTAATTTCCCCTGTCGTAATGTTACGAACTGAAACGGCTAAAGATTGTGTACCTGAATTTCCTGACATACCACTAATAATAGGAATAAACGCTGCGAGTAGCGCTACATTTTCTAATGTTTTTTCAAATCTCCCTAAAATTGTCGCAGTAATCATTCCTAAAAATGTTAAAATAATCAACCATGGTAAACGTTTTAATGCTGTTTTAATGATTGAATCATTAGTCGAATCGATATCTGATACCCCGGCTAAACGAGAGTAGTCTTCACTAGCCTCTTCATCCATAACGTCTAAAATATCATCAATCGTGATGATACCAAGCAAATGTTCTTGGTAATCTATAACAGGTACAGCCATGAAATCATAGTCTCTCATAACTTGAGCAACATCTTCTTGGTCGTCTGCTACATTCACACTAATGACACGTTCATTCATAATATCTTCAATATAAGCATCACTTTCAGCTACAATTAAATCTCTTAGTGATAAAACACCTACTAATTTACCATCATCATCAACGACAAATATAACATATATTGTTTCTGCGTCTGGCGCTTGCGCTTTGACCAATAATAACGCTTCTTTAACAGGCGTATGCGCTTTAAGTGATAAATACTCCGTCGTCATAATACCGCCGGCCGTATCCTCATCATAGTGAAGTAATGCTTTGATTTCATTCGCGTCATCTTTATTCATCAATGTTAAAAGACTAGCAACTTTTGGTTTAGTCAACTCATTTAAAATATCTACTGCATTATCGTATGACATTTCTTCTAATATGTGACTTGCGTATGTCGCATTCATTTTATCAAATAGCAACTCATATTCATCGTCATCAATATCTAATTGATCAAAGAAATTTGCAACCTCTTCAGGTGATAAATATTGAAAAATCTTTTGTCTATTTTCATCGGTAGTATCTTCAAAATACTCACTTTGTTCATATGTGTGTAATGCTAGAAATTCATCTCTAAATTGATCAATATCATCATTTTCTAAGTATTGATCTAATAATGTCTCATCATATAATTCCTCTTGAACACGCTCTTTTTCATCTGTGTTCATTGACATACTTACACCCCCTGTGTGAATTAGAGTTGATTGAATAATTTAAGTAATTGCTTATAATCAATTGTAATATAAATATTGTTCTTATTGATTGGATGAACAAAATATATTTGCGTACATTGCAGTACTTGACCATGAATTTTGTCATGAAAACCATCATACAAAGAATCTCCCACAATTGGATGCCCAATATGTTGAAAATGTACACGAATTTGATGTGTACGTCCCGTATGCAAATGAACTTTGCATAAACTGTATTTATCATTCTGATTTATTACTTCATAAGATGTTTTAGCGTATTTACCATCCGAGGCAACTTCTCTAGTTATAATACTATCCTTTGACCGTCTAATATTAGCTTCAATAATACCAGATGTATGGGTTTTGCCATATACAAGGCAAGTATATATTTTTTTCAAGTTTACTTTAGAAAATAAATGATGGATAT
>NZ_JACYHC010000486.1:0-4308 GCF_017152085.1 Staphylococcus sp. EG-SA-2 | reverse complement strand
AAGGACCGGTAAATAAAAGAGTAGATTTTCTATCAAATAAATTGAATAAATATTCAATAAGAAAATTTACAGTTGGAACAGCATCTATTTTAATTGGCTCACTAATGTATTTGGGAACTCAACAAGAAGCAGAAGCAGCTGAAAACAATATTGAGAATCCAACTACATTAAAAGATAATGTCCAATCAAAAGAAGTGAAGATTGAAGAAGTAACAAACAAAGACACTGCACCACAAGGTGTAGAATCTAAATCTGAAGTAACTTCAAACAAAGACACAATCGAACATGAAGCATCAGTAAAAGCTGAAGATATATCAAAAAAGGAGGATACACCAAAAGAAGTAGCTAATGTTGCTGAAGTTCAGCCGAAATCGTCAGTCACTCATAACGCAGAGGCACCTAAGGTTAGAAAAGCTCGTTCTGTTGATGAAGGCTCTTTTGATATTACAAGAGATTCTAAAAATGTAGTTGAATCTACCCCAATTACAATTCAAGGTAAAGAACATTTTGAAGGTTACGGAAGTGTTGATATACAAAAAAACCCAACAGATTTAGGGGTATCAGAGGTAACCAGGTTTAATGTTGGTAATGAAAGTAATGGTTTGATAGGAGCTTTACAATTAAAAAATAAAATAGATTTTAGTAAGGATTTCAATTTTAAAGTTAGAGTGGCAAATAACCATCAATCAAATACCACAGGTGCTGATGGTTGGGGGTTCTTATTTAGTAAAGGAAATGCAGAAGAATATTTAACTAATGGTGGAATCCTTGGGGATAAAGGTCTGGTAAATTCAGGCGGATTTAAAATTGATACTGGATACATTTATACAAGTTCCATGGACAAAACTGAAAAGCAAGCTGGACAAGGTTATAGAGGATACGGAGCTTTTGTGAAAAATGACAGTTCTGGTAATTCACAAATGGTTGGAGAAAATATTGATAAATCAAAAACTAATTTTTTAAACTATGCGGACAATTCAACTAATACATCAGATGGAAAGTTTCATGGGCAACGTTTAAATGATGTCATCTTAACTTATGTTGCTTCAACTGGTAAAATGAGAGCAGAATATGCTGGTAAAACTTGGGAGACTTCAATAACAGATTTAGGTTTATCTAAAAATCAGGCATATAATTTCTTAATTACATCTAGTCAAAGATGGGGCCTTAATCAAGGGATAAATGCAAATGGCTGGATGAGAACTGACTTGAAAGGTTCAGAGTTTACTTTTACACCAGAAGCGCCAAAAACAATAACAGAATTAGAAAAAAAAGTTGAAGAGATTCCATTCAAGAAAGAACGTAAATTTAATCCGGATTTAGCACCAGGGACAGAAAAAGTAACAAGAGAAGGACAAAAAGGTGAGAAGACAATAACAACACCAACACTAAAAAATCCATTAACTGGAGAAATTATTAGTAAAGGTGAATCGAAAGAAGAGATCACAAAAGATCCGATTAATGAATTAACAGAATACGGACCAGAAACGATAGCACCAGGTCATCGAGACGAATTTGATCCGAAGTTACCAACAGGAGAGAAAGAAGAAGTTCCAGGTAAACCAGGAATTAAGAATCCAGAAACAGGAGACGTAGTTAGACCACCGGTCGATAGTGTAACAAAATATGGACCTGTAAAAGGAGACTCGATTGTAGAAAAAGAAGAAATTCCATTCGAGAAAGAACGTAAATTTAATCCTGATTTAGCACCAGGAACAGAAAAAGTAACAAGAGAAGGACAAAAAGGTGAGAAGACAATAACGACACCAACACTAAAAAATCCATTAACTGGAGAAATTATTAGTAAAGGTGAATCGAAAGAAGAGATCACAAAAGATCCGATTAATGAATTAACAGAATACGGACCTGAAACAATAGCGCCAGGTCATCGAGACGAATTTGATCCGAAGTTACCAACAGGAGAGAAAGAAGAAGTTCCAGGTAAACCAGGAATTAAGAATCCAGAAACAGGAGACGTAGTTAGACCGCCGGTCGATAGCGTAACAAAATATGGACCTGTAAAAGGAGACTCGATTGTAGAAAAAGAAGAGATTCCATTCGAGAAAGAACGTAAATTTAATCCTGATTTAGCACCAGGGACAGAAAAAGTAACAAGAGAAGGACAAAAAGGTGAGAAGACAATAACGACACCGACACTAAAAAATCCATTAACTGGAGAAATTATTAGTAAAGGTGAATCGAAAGAAGAGATCACAAAAGATCCGATTAATGAATTAACAGAATACGGACCAGAAACGATAGCACCAGGTCATCGAGACGAATTTGATCCGAAGTTACCAACAGGAGAGAAAGAAGAAGTTCCAGGTAAACCAGGAATTAAGAATCCAGAAACAGGAGACGTAGTTAGACCACCGGTCGATAGTGTAACAAAATATGGACCTGTAAAAGGAGACTCGATTGTAGAAAAAGAAGAAATTCCATTCGAGAAAGAACGTAAATTTAATCCTGATTTAGCACCAGGAACAGAAAAAGTAACAAGAGAAGGACAAAAAGGTGAGAAGACAATAACGACACCAACACTAAAAAATCCATTAACTGGAGAAATTATTAGTAAAGGTGAATCGAAAGAAGAGATCACAAAAGATCCGATTAATGAATTAACAGAATACGGACCTGAAACAATAGCGCCAGGTCATCGAGACGAATTTGATCCGAAGTTACCAACAGGAGAGAAAGAAGAAGTTCCAGGTAAACCAGGAATTAAGAATCCAGAAACAGGAGACGTAGTTAGACCACCGGTCGATAGCGTAACAAAATATGGACCTGTAAAAGGAGACTCGATTGTAGAAAAAGAAGAAATTCCATTCAAGAAAGAACGTAAATTTAATCCTGATTTAGCACCAGGGACAGAAAAAGTAACAAGAGAAGGACAAAAAGGTGAGAAGACAATAACGACGCCAACACTAAAAAATCCATTAACTGGAGAAATTATTAGTAAAGGTGAATCGAAAGAAGAAATCACAAAAGATCCGATTAATGAATTAACAGAATACGGACCAGAAACGATAACACCAGGTCATCGAGACGAATTTGATCCGAAGTTACCAACAGGAGAGAAAGAGGAAGTTCCAGGTAAACCAGGAATTAAGAATCCAGAAACAGGAGATGTAGTTAGACCACCGGTCGATAGCGTAACAAAATATGGACCTGTAAAAGGAGACTCGATTGTAGAAAAAGAAGAAATTCCATTCGAGAAAGAACGTAAATTTAATCCTGATTTAGCACCAGGGACAGAAAAAGTAACAAGAGAAGGACAAAAAGGTGAGAAGACAATAACGACGCCAACACTAAAAAATCCATTAACTGGAGAAATTATTAGTAAAGGTGAATCGAAAGAAGAAATCACAAAAGATCCAGTTAATGAATTAACAGAATTCGGTGGCGAGAAAATACCGCAAGGTCATAAAGATATCTTTGATCCAAACTTACCAACAGATCAAACGGAAAAAGTACCAGGTAAACCAGGAATCAAGAATCCAGACACAGGAAAAGTGATCGAAGAGCCAGTGGATGATGTGATTAAACACGGACCAAAAACGGGTACACCAGAAACAAAAACAGTAGAGATACCGTTTGAAACAAAACGTGAATTTAATCCGAAGTTACAACCTGGTGAAGAGCGAGTGAAACAAGAAGGACAACCAGGAAGTAAGACAATCACAACACCAATCACAGTGAACCCATTAACAGGTGAAAAAGTTGGCGAGGGTCAACCAACAGAAGAGATCACAAAACAACCAGTAGATAAGATTGTAGAGTTCGGTGGAGAGAAACCAAAAGATCCAAAAGGACCTGAAAACCCAGAGAAGCCGAGCAGACCAACTCATCCAAGTGGCCCAGTAAATCCTAACAATCCAGGATTATCGAAAGACAGAGCAAAACCAAATGGCCCAGTTCATTCAATGGATAAAAATGATAAAGTTAAAAAATCTAAAATTGCTAAAGAATCAGTAGCTAATCAAGAGAAAAAACGAGCAGAATTACCAAAAACAGGTTTAGAAAGCACGCAAAAAGGTTTGATCTTTAGTAGTATAATTGGAATTGCTGGATTAATGTTATTGGCTCGTAGAAGAAAGAATTAAAATAATTCATAATTTAAATAATAGTTGATTTGCATTCACTATATTTAGTTTGTTAAAAACAACCTAGAATATGATGAGAATGATATACACCCCAAAAGTTGGATTGAAAGACCTAACTTTAAGGGGTGTATTTTTGTTATAAATTTGATTTTTTGATAATATTTTCATATTTAATATAATCATAATTAGTAGAATATAACCTCTG
>NZ_JACYHC010000485.1:0-4354 GCF_017152085.1 Staphylococcus sp. EG-SA-2 | reverse complement strand
AAAGTTGCAAAAGCCTGCTATAGTAGTTCTGTAAACGATTGCATGGTATGCAAATATTAATGTACCAAAATCGATAATTTATAGTATAATTACGGCAATAAGTTTTTTTATGGATTTATTTAGTATCAATCAGAGATGGGGTAAGAAGTTATGGAGAACAATGAACTACAAAGGGGATTGAGTGCCCGTCAAATTCAAATGATTGCACTTGGTGGTACGATTGGCGTGGGGCTTTTCATGGGTGCCACAAGTACAATTAAATGGACAGGCCCATCAGTTATCCTTGCATATTTAATTGCGGGTATCTTTTTATTTTTAATCATGAGAGCAATGGGGGAAATGATTTATTTAAACCCTACAACAGGATCATTTGCAACATTTGCAAGTGATTATATACATCCTGCAGCAGGTTATATGACAGCATGGAGTAATATATTCCAATGGATTGTAGTTGGTATGAGTGAGGTCATCGCAGTAGGAGAATATATGAAGTTTTGGTTCCCGGAATTGCCAACTTGGATTCCTGGTGTTATTGCTATTTTATTATTAATGGCAGCGAATTTATTCTCGGTAAAAGCGTTTGGAGAATTTGAATTTTGGTTTGCTTTAATTAAAGTTGTAACAATTATTTTAATGATTATTGCTGGTTTTGGTCTTATTTTCTTTGGTTTTGGAAATGGTGGCCATGCGGTAGGTATTTCTAATCTATGGACAAATGGCGGATTTATGCCAAATGGTATTGTTGGTTTCTTCTTTGCATTATCAATTGTAATTGGTTCATACCAAGGTGTGGAACTGATAGGTATTACGGCAGGTGAAACTAAAGATCCTCAGAAAAATATCGTTAAAGCAGTGAATGGTGTTATCTGGAGAATTTTAATTTTCTATTTAGGCGCTATTTTTGTTATTGTTTCAGTGTATCCTTGGAATCAATTAGGAGACATTGGAAGTCCGTTTGTTGCAACATTTGCTAAAATCGGTATTACATTTGCAGCTGGATTAATTAACTTTGTTGTATTAACTGCAGCAATGTCAGGATGTAACTCAGGTATTTTCAGTGCGAGTCGTATGATTTATACACTTGCTCATAAAGGTGAAATGCCAAAAATATTTACTAAAATCATGAGAAATGGTGTACCATTGTACACTGTTGTAGCAGTATCTCTTGGTATTTTAATTGGTGCTTTATTAAACGTAATTTTACCTTTATATATCGATGGAGCGAAGAGTATTTTCGTATACGTTTATAGTGCGTCTATTTTACCAGGTATGATTCCTTGGTTTATGATTTTATTCAGTCACTTACGTTTTAGAAAATTACATCCTGAAGAATTGGAAGGTCACCCATTCAAAATGCCTGGTGGCGCAGTAACTAACTATTTAACAATCTTATTCTTAATATTAGTATTGGTTGGTATGGTATTTAATGTTGAAACTAGAATATCAGTGCTAATTGGTGTCATCTTCTTAACGATTGTAACGATTTATTACTTTATTAGATATAATAAAAATAATGTAAAAGCAAAATAGTATGATTATAATGTGCGCTTATTTTATGACAAATTTGGCCCTAGCTTATTAAAGTTAAATAGCCAAAGAATGTTATGAGTAGGCGCATTTTTTTATAAATATAGCTTAAATCGAAGTTGTAGTGTGAAAAACTTATAAGTGGCAATATTATCGTTAGTTTTTACTGTGGGCTTTAAAATAAAAAATAGCATTATTAAAATAACAAACGCAATTGATATATGGAATGAATCCTGTAATCAACTGCGTTTGTTTTTAATATAAGAAATTGAATGGCCTTATCAAATCATTGGTCATATGCGTATGTTATACAAGATAAAAGACATGTAAGCTTTGAAAATGATGCATAAATTATTATATGACATGATTAAAGAATTTATATAAGACTGTTAATGTTTAAAGTTAATATTTGATAAATGTTTACGATAGTTATCTAAAGCCATTTTAGATTGTGTTATGAAATCTAATGATGCGTGATAATTTAATGCAACATAACGATAATATAAAATATCAATAGTGAACATTTGAGCAAATAATGAAGTTGTTGCTCCCATATGCATCTCATTTTCATCAGTTTTCCCATAAGTTAAAACAATATTTGATGCCTGTGCTACGGGATTATCCCTTGTACTAGTAATTGTAATTATAGGTATATGGTAGTCATCAATAACTTTAACCATTGATTGCATTTCACTTTGCGTACCATTGTTAGTAATAAGAATAACACTGTCGTTCGAATTGTGAGTTGCTAATAATGTAGCAAAAATATGTGTTTCTTGAACAAGTTGAATATTAAGACCTATTCTTGATAACTTTTGGTATAAGTCGGTAGCAACTACAAAAGATGCGCCAAAACCATATATAAAAATCGTCTCAGAACGTTTTAAACAATGACATATTTGATCAATAGTTTTATCATTTAATTCGTTATTTGCATGATTAAGTGCGCGTGTAGTACGTGTATGGAGTTTAGTTCTTAAAGATTCTGTGCTTTCGTTATTCATTAATTCAACATTGTAAATTGATGATGCTTTAGGAACATATTTAGATATATTTATTTTCAAGTCGTGAAAACCGCCATCAGTAATTTTCTTGCTGAATCGAATGACTGATGATGTACTAATATCTAATAAGCTTGCTAAGTCTTGAGACCTCATTTTAATCACCTTTTGAGGTGAATTTAGTATAAATTTAGCTATCTTTTTTTCATTTTTAGTCATATATGGATATTGACTATCTATTTCTGTTAGTACGTTTGACATATTAATCACTCCACTTTAACGCAATATATTTTATTAGCGTTGGCTATTGTTGTTTAACGCGATGGTATTTACAACTTGTAACGTAAGAGAATGAAAAATAAGCTGAATATGTTGTTTGTTTAATGATATTGAATTATAAAACTGTAAATATTTTTAAGATGTATAGATAAAAAATAGCATACTCCCATGTGCAAATAATATATCAATATATTGATATATTACCGTAAGTCATACTGTATATTCCCAATTTATACATTATGTACTCATCTATTTAAATCTTAGTAAATGTAGTTATATAAGACTAAATCTACCATCTTAATCATTATGATTATAACTCGATTAATGCATCTTTACAATTTGAAGAAACTTTTTAATTGTATAATTTATGTAATAAAGTGAATTTTAATAAATAACTTGTTTAAATGACATTTTATGAAAAATAGGTTAATGGGCAAATTTAATTGCAAATAATGCGTTAGATAGTTCTGTATGATAAAAATTAAGATATTGAATTTTGTTACCATAGTCGACTTGTCGGAGGGGACGTTTATTAAGTAGTGTTATAATTTCATAATAGGAAACTTGATTTTCGTTTATTATATATGATGTTTCAAAGCCTTTGAACTTATTCAATTCATTAGTAACTATTTGGTTAAATTTATAAATATGCGTTTGAATGTTCCAATCTGTCATTAAAGTATTATATTTAATCGTATCAATGATTTGAATCAAATTAGTAATTTGTTGTCTCATATACTTAGTTTCGTTTATCATGTAGAAGTACCTCCAAAAATCAATTATTAAACAGGAAAGGATATAACAGTGGAAAATGAAAAAAAGAAATACACGTTTAAAGATATAGCATGGAGAGATTTGCTTATAATTCCAATTATAGGTGTTATATTTTATGCACTCACAATTGCAGCTTACATAGGACCAATTTTGTTTGGTTATTATGAAATCGATAGTAATCTGATATTTGTAGCGACTATCACACAAGCTTTAGCATATACGATTGGGATTGGCGCATTTTATTTATTTCATTTAAAAGTGATGCCATCAAGGCTTCGAGCTGGTTTTGCGTATATCAAAAAATATTGGCTTAGATTGTCAATAACGTATATTATTGCTCTCATCTTAATTTATACATATGAATATATGACACAGTTTCTACCTAAACATTTGCAATATAGTGAAACAGCCAATGAACTTGAGCTAAATAAAATGTTTGAAGTGCCTGCATTTTTACCTGTAGCATTCTTATTAATTGTGATTGTAGGTCCAATAGTTGAAGAAATCGTATTTAGACATATTTTAATTGGAGAATTAGGTAAGAAGTTTAATTTTATAGCTATGAGTATTGTTTCGGTGTTCTTATTTGCATTTATTCATGTGACTGATGCAAAGTCGCCGTTTGAGTTTGGTCCATATCTCATACTATCCATCATATTAGTTTTCACTTATTTAAAATCTGGAAGAAACCTAGGTTCAACAATTGCATTACATATAGCAAATAATTTTGTTTCTTTCGTTATATCAGTAATAAGTATTTATGCGTAGATAAA
>NZ_JACYHC010000484.1:0-4370 GCF_017152085.1 Staphylococcus sp. EG-SA-2 | reverse complement strand
TATCTATGTAACCAATAAAGAAAATACTAAATGGTTATGTGATCAATATAAAAAAGAATGGCCATTTGACATGGTTGTGATTGATGAACTGTCTACATTTAAAAGTCCTAAGAGTCAAAGGTTTAAATCTATTAAAAAGAAATTACCACTCATTAATAGATTTATAGGATTAACAGGAACACCTAGTCCAAATAGTTTACAGGATTTATGGGCTCAAGTTTATTTGATAGACAGAGGTGAAAGACTTGAGTCTTCATTCAGTCGTTATCGAGAAAGGTACTTTAAACCAACTCATCAAGTTAGCGAACATATTTTTAAGTGGGAGCTAAGAGACGGATCTGAAGAAAAGATATATAAACAAATAGAAGATATATGTTTAAGCATGAAAGCGAAAGATTATCTGGATATGCCTGACAGAGTTGATACTAAACAAACAGTAGTCTTATCAGAAAAAGAAAGAAAAGTATATGAAGAATTAGAAAAAAACTATATTTTAGAATCGGAAGAAGAAGGAACAGTTGTAGCTCAAAATGGGGCATCATTAAGTCAGAAACTACTTCAACTATCTAACGGCGCAGTTTATACAGATGAGGAAGATGTAAGACTTATACATGATAAGAAGTTAGATAAGTTAGAGGAAATTATAGAGGAGTCTCAAGGCCAACCAATACTATTGTTTTATAACTTCAAACACGATAAAGAAAGAATACTTCAAAGGTTTAAGGAAGCAACCACATTAGAGGATTCAAACTATAAAGAACGTTGGAACAGTGGAGACATTAAGTTGCTTATAGCACATCCAGCAAGTGCAGGACATGGATTAAACTTACAACAAGGTGGGCACATTATTGTTTGGTTTGGACTTACATGGTCCTTGGAATTATACCAACAAGCAAATGCTAGATTATACAGACAAGGACAAAATCATACGACTATTATTCATCATATCATGACCGATAACACAATAGATCAAAGAGTATATAAAGCTTTACAAAATAAAGAACTAACGCAAGAAGAATTAATGAAAGCTATTAAAGCAAGAATAGCTAAGCATAAGTAATGGAGGTCTAACATGGGGAACACAATATATGATATCAAGCCAGGAACATTTAAATATATTGAATCAGAAATATATAATTTAAATGAGAACAAGAAAGAAATAAAAAGATTGAGGTTGGAAATACTTAATCCAACGAAGGAACAAGATTCCAATATTGTATATGGACCATTACAAAAAGGCGAACCAGTTAGAACAACTGAACTAATGGCAACTAGATTATTAACTAATAAGATGTTACGAAACCTTGAAGAAATGGTCGAAGCAGTTGAGAGTGAATACTTAAAGTTGCCTGAAGATCATAAGAAAGTAATAAGGCTCAAGTATTGGAATAAAGAAAAGAAGTTAAAGATGGAACAGATAGGACATGAATGCCATATGCATCGTAATACTGTTACTACTATACGAAAGAACTTTGTTAAAGCGGTAGCGTATCATGCAGGTATCAAATAACATTGTGCAAAGATTGTGCAAAAGGCCTACAAATCTGTAGTAATATGATAGTATCGGAAAGATGTATAAAGTTATCTAAAAGTTATACGACACAAGTACACGAGGCACATCGCTATGCGGTGTGTCTTTTGTTATGCAATCAAAGAGGTGTAAGAGATGACCAAGCACAATAACATTTATAAGCATGGTCGTAAGTCATATCAATACGATTGGTTCTATCATTCAAAAGCATGGAAGAAGTTAAGGGAGATAGCATTAGATAGAGATAATCATCTTTGTCAAATGTGTTTACGCGAAGATATTGTAACAGATGCAAACATAGTGCATCACATTATTTATGTTGATGAAGATTTTAACAAAGCTTTAGAATTAGATAATCTAATGTCAGTTTGTTATGGCTGTCATAACAAAATTCATGCAAATGGTAATGACAAAAGTAATCTTAAGAAAATTAGAGTTCTAAAAATTTAAATAAAAAAACATTTAAATAAAATTTTATAGCCCCCTGCCCATTGGCTTAAAATGTTTTTTCGCCGGGTACCGGCGGGGGCCCTTCGCTTGCAACGCGGATAAACTTTTATGAAAGGGGGTCTTTATATGAAATTAACAAAAAAACAGCTGAAAGAATATATAGAGGATTATAAAAAATCTGATGACATATTAATTAATTTGTATATAGAAACGTATGAATTTTATTGTCGGTTAAGAGATGAACTTAAAAATAGTGATTTGATGATAGAGCATACAAACAAGGCTGGTGCGAGCAATATTGTTAAGAATCCATTAAGCATAGAACTGACAAAAACAGTTCAAACACTAAATAACTTACTCAAGTCTATGGGTTTAACTGCAGCACAAAGAAAAAAGATAGTTCAAGAAGAAGGTGGATTCGGTGACTATTAAAGTTTTAAATGAACCTTCACCAAAACTATTAACAACATGGTATGCAGAGCAAGTCACTCAAGGGAAAATAAAAACAAGCAAATATGTTAAAAAAGAATGTGAGAGACACCTTAGATATCTAGAAAATGGAGGTAAATGGGTATTTGATGAAGAATTAGCGCACCGTCCTATTCGATTCATAGAAAAGTTTTGTAAACCTTCCAAAGGATCTAAACGTCAACTTGTATTACAACCATGGCAACATTTTATTATTGGCAGTTTGTTTGGTTGGGTTCATAAAGAAACAAAACTGCGCAGGTTTAAAGAAGCTTTGATATTTATGGGGCGAAAAAATGGTAAAACAACTACTATATCTGGTGTTGCTAACTATGCTGTTTCTCAAGATGGAGAAAACGGCGCTGAAATCCATCTTTTAGCAAACGTAATGAAACAAGCTAGAATATTATTCGATGAATCTAAGGCGATGATAAAAGCTAGCCCAAAGCTTGATAAAAATTTCAGAACATTAAGAGATGAAATCCATTATGACGCAACGATATCAAAAATTATGCCCCAAGCATCAGATAGCGATAAGTTAGATGGATTGAATACACACATGGGGATTTTTGATGAAATTCATGAATTTAAAGACTATAAATTGATTTCAGTTATAAAAAACTCAAGAGCTGCAAGGTTACAACCTCTTCTCATCTACATTACGACAGCAGGGTATCAATTAGATGGTCCACTTGTTGATATGGTAGAAGCGGGAAGAGACACCTTAGATCAAATCATAGAAGACGAAAGAACTTTTTATTATTTAGCATCTTTGGATGATGACGATGATATTAATGATTCGTCGAACTGGATAAAAGCAAATCCCAACTTAGGTGTCTCTATAAATTTAGATGAGATGAAAGAAGAGTGGGAAAAAGCTAAGAGAACACCAGCTGAACGTGGAGATTTTATAACCAAAAGGTTTAATATCTTTGCTAATAATGACGAGATGAGTTTTATTGATTACCCAACACTCCAAAAAAATAATGAAATTGTTTCTTTAGAAGAGCTGGAAGGCAGACCATGCACGATTGGTTATGATTTATCAGAAACAGAGGACTTTACAGCCGCGTGTGCTACTTTTGCGTTAGATAATGGTAAAGTTGCAGTTTTATCGCATTCATGGATTCCTAAGCACAAAGTTGAATATTCTAACGAAAAAATACCCTATAGAGAATGGGAAGAAGATGGCTTATTAACAGTGCAAGATAAGCCTTATATTGACTACCAAGATGTTTTAAATTGGATAATTAAGATGAATGAGCATTATGTAGTAGAAAAAATTACTTATGATAGAGCGAACGCATTCAAACTAAATCAAGAGTTAAAAAATTACGGGTTTGAAACGGAAGAAACAAGACAAGGAGCTTTGACCTTGAGCCCTGCATTGAAGGATTTAAAAGAAATGTTTTTAGATGGGAAAATAATATTTAATAATAATCCTTTAATGAAATGGTATATCAATAATGTTCAGTTGAAACTAGACAGAAACGGAAACTGGTTGCCGTCTAAGCAAAGCAGATATCGTAAAATAGATGGCTTTGCAGCATTTTTAAACACATATACAGATATTATGAATAAAGTTGTTTCTGACAAGGGTGAAGGAAACATAGAATTTATTAGTATTAAAGATATAATGCGTTAAGGAGGTGAATGTTATCGCAAAAGAGAATATTGTCACACGCATAAAGAAAAAATTGATAGACAATTGGATTGATCAGTCAGCTTCTAAGCTTTATGACTTTAGCCCATGGAAAAATAAATCTTTTTGGGGTGTAATCAATAATACGCTTGAAACTAATGAAACGATATTTTCAGCTATTACAAAGTTATCTAATTCGATGGCTAGTTTGCCCTTGAAAATGTATGAAGATTATAAAGTAGTTAATACAGAAGTATCTGATTTACTTACAGTGTCACC
>NZ_JACYHC010000483.1:0-4379 GCF_017152085.1 Staphylococcus sp. EG-SA-2 | reverse complement strand
GACTTAGTTTATATTAGTAAAGATATAGATGATGAGATGAAAAATAGTAGAACGTACTATGGTGATGTTCTTTTAAATATTACAGGAGCATCAATAGGTAGAACAGCCATTAATTCGATAGTTGAAACGCATGCTAATTTAAATCAACATGTATGTATTATTAGATTAAAAAAAGAGTATTATTATAATTTTTTTGGACAGTATCTATTATCAAGAAAAGGTAAAAGAAAAATTTTCCTTGCACAAAGTGGAGGTAGTCGAGAAGGACTAAACTTCAAAGAAATTGCTAATTTAAAAATCTTCACCCCAACTATATTTGAAGAACAACAAAAAATAGGACAATTCTTCAGCAAACTTGACCAACAAATTGAATTAGAAGAACAAAAACTTGAATTACTTCAACAACAGAAAAAATGCTATATACAGAAAATCTTCTCACAAGAATTACGATTCAAAGATGAGAATGGTGAAGATTATCCAGATTGGGAAAATAGCAAAATAGAAAAATATTTAAAAGAGAGAAACGAACGTTCTGACAAAGGGCAAATGCTTTCAGTAACTATAAATAGTGGCATTATAAAATTTAGTGAATTGGATAGAAAAGATAATTCAAGTAAAGATAAAAGTAATTATAAAGTAGTTAGGAAAAATGATATTGCATATAATTCTATGAGAATGTGGCAAGGGGCTAGTGGTAAATCAAATTATAATGGGATTGTTAGCCCTGCATATACTGTGCTTTATCCAACACAAAATACTAGCTCATTATTTATTGGATATAAGTTTAAAACACATAGAATGATTCATAAATTTAAAATTAATTCACAAGGATTAACATCAGATACATGGAACTTAAAATATAAACAATTAAAAAATATAAATATAGATATACCTGTATTGGAGGAACAAGAAAAGATAGGTGATTTCTTTAAAAAAATGGATATATTGATAAGTAAACAGAAAATGAAAATTGAAATATTAGAAAAAGAGAAACAATCCTTTTTACAAAAAATGTTCTTATAACTTTGATAAATACATAGATTGCATAAGAATAAAATTTGTATAATTTAACATAAAAGTTGTAAAAGTAAAGTGAATTAAAAACGAACATTAAATTTAGGCACTGTGAAAGCGCAGTGTCTTTTTTGTGTCGAAATTGTGTACATAATAAGTAGTTAAATAAAGATTAAGTTGAGATAAAGTGTTATTCGTAAATAAAAGAGAGTAGATCGATAGGAATTGAATGATATTAGTTAACTATTTATTAAATTACTTAATAATGATTAATTTTTAGTTAAAGTAAGTTTAATGTGAAGCACGACCATTGCTCATTATAATGAATGAGGATTGTTCGTATTGCGTAATAGAATAAATCAAATAGACTAAAAATTGGGAGCATAGAATTATGAAATTAAAAAATATTGCTAAAGCAAGTTTAGCACTAGGGATTTTAACAACAGGGATGATTACAACTACTGCTCAGCCAGTAAAAGCAATTGAGCAAAGCAGATTATCAGTTACTTCAAAAGATACACAAGAATTAAAAAAATACTACAGTGGAACAGGATATAATTTTCAAAATGTGAGTGGTTATAGAGAAGGTAATAAAATGAACATTATTGATGGACCACAACTTAATGTAGTTACTTTACTTGGCACAGACAAAGAAAGGTTTAAGGACGATGAAGATTATGAAGGACTTGATGTATTTGTTGTAAGAGAAGGGTCAGGTAAACACGCAGATAATATATCAATTGGTGGAATTACAAAAACAAATAAGAATCAATATAAAGACCCTGTACAAAACGTTAATTTATTGACTTCTAAGAGTAACGGTCAAAATACTGCTTCTGTGACTTCAGAATACTATAGCATCAATAAAGAAGAAATTTCATTAAAAGAACTTGATTTCAAACTAAGAAAGCAATTAATTGATAAACATGATCTTTATAAGACAGAGCCTAAAGACAGCAAAATTAAAGTTTCTATGAAAAATGGCGGCTACTATACGTTTGAATTAAATAAAAAATTACAGCCTCATCGCATGGGTGATACGATTGATAGTAGAAATATAAAGAAAATTGAAGTGAATTTATAATAATATTCGAGGGAGTATATCATGAGAGAAAATTTTAAATTACGTAAAATGAAAGTCGGTTTAGTATCAGTTGCAATTACTATGTTATATATCATGACAAATGGCGAAGCAGAAGCATCTGAAGGTAGCCAAACTGTTAAGAACCCAAAGGTGAATGCAACTGAAGAAATCAAAGTTGGATCACAACCAGTTCAAAATAATCAAGAAGTAAGTTCGGAACAAACAAAAAAGAATTTTGTTAATTTAGACCCCATTAAACCTGGTGCTCAAAAGGTAACAGGGACTACTTTACCCAGCCATATTATTCTAATGAATATAGATGGTAAAAGTGCTGATTCAGTAGATGGAGGAAATAGTGATTTAGTATTTGCTGATGAAAACGGAAGATTCGAGTATCCACTACACAATAGAAAAATTGTTCATAATCAAGAAATTGAGGTTTCGTCATCCAGTCCTGATTTAGGTGATGATGAAGAAGATGAAGAAGTAGAAGAAGATTCAACTGAAAAAGCTGGTACTGAGGAAGAAAACACAGATGCTAAAGCTACATACACAACACCACGATATGAAAAAGCGTATGAAATACCGAAAGAACAACTAAAAGAAAAAGATGGACATCACCAAGTTTTCATCGAACCTATTACTGAAGGTTCAGGTATTATTAAAGGTCATACGTCTGTAAAAGGTAAAGTTGCTCTATCTATTAATAATAAATTTATTAATTTTGAAGAAAGAGCTAAAGATGGAATTAGTAAAGAAGATACTAAAGCTAGTTCCGATGGTGTTTGGATGCCTATTAATGAAAAAGGATATTTTGATTTTGATTTCAAAAAAAATCCTTTTGATAACTTAGAGTTAAAGAAAAATGATGAAATCTCATTAACATTTGCACCTGATGATGAAGATGAAGCATTGAAGTCATTAATTTTCAAAACTAAAGTAACGAGTTTAGAAGATATTGATAAAGCAGAAACTAAATATGACCATACTAAAGTGGAAAAAGTAAAAGTATTGAAAGATGTTAAAGAAGATTTACATGTAGATGAAATTTATGGAAGTTTGTACCATACAGAACAAGGTAAAGGTATTCTCGATAAACAGGGAACTAAAGAAATTACAGGTAAGACTAAATTCGCGAATGCAGTAGTGAAAGTATATTCTGACTTAGGTGATGCGCAACTGTTTCCTGATATTCAAGTAGATGAAAATGGTAAATTTAGCTTTGATGCTGAAAAAGCTGGTTTCAGATTACAAAATGGAGAAACATTGAATTTTGCAGTAGTTAAACCTATTACTGGTGAGCTATTACATCAAGGATTCGTTTCTAAGTATATCGATGTTTATGAATCTCCGGAAGAAAAGAAAGAACGTGAATTTGAAGAGAAACTTGAAAACACGCCTGCATATCATAAATTACATGGTGATAAAATTGTCGGCTATGATGTTCAAGGTAATCCATCAACTTGGTTCTATCCATTAGGTGAAAAGAAAGTTGAACGTAAGGCACCAAAATTAGAAAAATAATTAATAAAATAAAACAGCTTAATGATGTAATGAAACTAGTGAGTTAATCACTGACTTCAACGTCATTGAGCTGTTTTTTGTGCTTTGTTACAAAGCATTATTGAGTTTATTTTACGTGTTCATATTTTGAAACATCAAAGCCGTCTTGTTTAGCTTTGTTGATAATGTCTTTGATTGAATGTAGTCCTTTATCGGCGAAGTATGATCTTAAGTTGTCTTTTGTAGCTTGGTCAGCATTCTTATCTAATAACACATCGATATAGCTTAATTCATGTTCTAAGAAGTTTGCATCATCATGTAGTACAAGTCCATTTTGAGAATAAACTTTCGCATCTGCTTGATTACTATATCCAACAACGCCAGTTGCTAAAACACCTACCATTGCCGTAGCTACTAAAACCTTTTTAAATTTCATATCTATCACTCCTCTAAAAAATGTAACTCTATCATAACACTGAATATTGAGAAAATTACGTTTATTAAGCCGATTTAATAATTTTAATAAATAGTTAAAGTGACAAATATTGTTTAAATGCAATTAATCTTTAATGCGATGGTTATGGATTTTCCTACTAAAACCTTGATTTCAAAGAGGGTTTAAATCAAATGAAACAATAATAAAAAAATGACGCAACATAATAATAAGTACAAATTTAATTAAGAAATTAAATTGATTGTATATGTATATTTTGGTAACGTAAAAGAGAAATATACAAAATAATTAATTATTTATATGAAAAGAGAATATAAATGAAGT
>NZ_JACYHC010000482.1:0-4433 GCF_017152085.1 Staphylococcus sp. EG-SA-2 | reverse complement strand
TTTGAGCTTTGCTTTTTTCATAGATGGAAATTAAATGCTGAAGAATAATTTTAATGCTAAATGAACTAATACGAAGGTGCTAAAAGCAATTATTATCAAATTAGTGATATGAATGAAATGTTTAAATCGTTTGCGTTGATTGTATTCGGGACTTTTATAGAGTAGGTAGTAGTACATAAAGAGTATGGCTGCGAACATGCCGAATATTGAAGTGAAGTTACCTACAGTGACTGCCATGTAATGATTTAAAGTTAAATAGTAACTTAGACTAATAATAAAAAATAAAATGATTTGATAGGTAATTAACACCATTCAAGTCCCTCCATTAATCGTAGACAAAAAATTTATCAATGATTTGATTATTTGTATTCAAATTTTAGTATACGACTTACCTCAAAGACAAATATTAAAAGATAAGACAATAAAATTAGAATAAATTTACGTTTGAAGATAAAAAACAAACATTTTTCATTAAAGTTTATGATATATTTAGAGCAATAGAAAGTGTATGGAAGGGGATATGAATGGCATACCAAAGTGAATACGCATTAGAAAATGAAATGATGAATCAACTTGAACAATTGGGTTACGAAAGAGTAACGATACGTGATAATAAGCAATTGCTTGATAATTTTAGAACGATTTTAAATGAGCGTCATGCGGACAAATTAGAAGGCAATCCCTTAACAGATAAAGAATTTCAACGTCTGTTAACGATGATTGATGGGAAAAGTATTTTCGAGAGTGCCCGTATTTTACGTGATAAATTACCACTTAGACGTGATGATGAGTCTGAGATTTATTTGTCGTTTTTAGATAAGAAAAGTTGGTGTAAAAATAAGTTTCAAGTGACGAATCAAGTATCTGTCGAGGATACATATAAAGCACGTTATGATGTAACGATATTAATCAACGGACTACCCCTTGTCCAAGTTGAATTGAAACGTCGAGGTATTGATATTAATGAGGCGTTTAACCAAGTAAAACGTTACCGCAAACAAAATTACACAGGCTTATTCCGCTACATACAAATGTTTATCATTAGTAATGGTGTTGAAACGCGATACTTTTCTAATAATGATAGCGAACTATTGAAGAGTCACATGTTTTATTGGAGTGATAAACAGAATAACCGAATCAATACATTACAATCATTTGCTGAGTCGTTTATGAGACCCTGTCAATTAGCTAAGATGATATCGAGCTATATGATTATTAATGAAACAGATAGAATACTGATGGCAATGCGTCCGTATCAAGTGTATGCGGTAGAAGCACTTATTCAACAAGCGACTGAGACAGGGAATAATGGATATGTATGGCATACAACTGGAAGTGGTAAGACGTTGACTTCTTTTAAAGCGAGTCAGATTTTATCACAGCAAGATGACATTAAGAAAGTTATCTTTTTGGTTGACCGTAAAGACTTGGATAGTCAAACAGAAGAGGAATTTAATAAATTTGCTAAGGGTGCTGTAGACAAAACTTTTAATACCTCGCAACTGGTACGCCAACTAAATGATAAAAGTTTGCCACTTATTGTAACGACGATTCAAAAAATGGCTAAAGCGATTCAAGGGAATGCCCATTTATTAGAACAGTATAAAACGAATAAAGTTGTATTTATTATTGATGAGTGTCATCGCAGTCAATTTGGTGACATGCATCGTCTAGTTAAACAACATTTCAAAAATGCCCAATACTTTGGATTCACTGGTACGCCACGTTTTCCAGAAAATAGTAGTCAAGATGGTAGAACAACTGCAGATATTTTCGGTAGATGCTTACATACGTATTTAATTAGAGATGCCATTCATGATGGTAATGTACTTGGTTTCTCAGTTGACTATATTAATACTTTTAAAAATAAAGCTTTAAAAGCAGAAGATAACAGCATGGTTGAAGCAATTGATACGGAAGAAGTATGGTTAGCGGATAAACGTGTGGAATTAGTAACACGACATATCATCAATAATCATGATAAATATACACGTAATCGTCAATATTCAAGTATATTTACAGTCCAAAGTATTCACGCGCTTATTAAATATTATGAGACATTTAAGCGACTTAACAAAAAGTTGGAACAACCGTTAACGATAGCTGGTATATTTACGTTTAAACCTAATGAAGATGATCGTGATGGTGAAGTGCCATATCATTCACGTGAAAAATTAGAGATAATGATTAGTGATTATAATAAAAAGTTCGAGACGAATTTTTCAACAGACACAACTAATGAGTATTTTAATCATATTTCAAAAAACGTTAAAAAGGGCGTTAAAGATAGTAAAATTGATATCTTAATCGTTGTTAATATGTTCTTAACTGGTTTTGATAGTAAAGTACTGAACACTTTATATGTTGATAAGAATTTAATGTATCATGATTTAATTCAAGCGTATTCACGTACAAATAGGGTTGAAAAAGAATCAAAGCCATTTGGTAAAATTGTAAACTATCGTGACTTGAAAAAAGAGACAGACGATGCACTGAGAGTATTCTCACAAACAAATGATACGGATACAATTTTAATGCGCAGTTATGAAGAGTATAAAAAAGAATTTATGGACGCTTATCGTGAGCTTAAAATGATTGTGCCGACACCACACATGGTTGATGACATTCAAGATGAAGAAGAGCTAAAGCGCTTTGTTGAAGCTTATCGTTTATTAGCTAAAATAATATTACGTTTAAAAGCATTTGACGAGTTTGAGTTTACAATTGATGAAATTGGAATGGATGAACAAGAGAATGAAGACTATAAAAGTAAATATTTAGCTGTGTACGATCAAGTAAAAAGAGCGACGGCTGAGAAAAATAAAGTATCCATTTTAAATGATATTGATTTCGAAATAGAAATGATGCGTAATGATACGATTAATGTGAATTATATTATGAATATATTGAGACAAATTGATCTTGAAGACAAAGCGGAACAACGTCGTAACCAAGAACAAATTAGACGCATTTTAGATCATGCAGATGATCCGACATTGAGGTTAAAACGAGATCTAATTAGAGAATTCATCGACAATGTTGTACCTTCTTTAAATAAGGATGATGATATCGATCAAGAATATGTTAATTTCGAAAGTATTAAAAAAGAAGCGGAGTTCAAAGGATTTGCTGGAGAGAGATCTATCGATGAACAAGCCCTAAAAACAATTTCAAATGACTACCAGTATAGTGGTGTTGTAAACCCACATCACCTTAAAAAAATGATTGGTGATTTGCCATTGAAAGAAAAGCGTAAAGCAAGAAAAGCCATTGAATCTTTCGTGGCAGAAACAACTGAAAAATACGGTGTGTAATGATTCAGCCCCCTCGCTAGATTAGTGTAGGGGGCATTATTATTTCATTAGAAAAGGCTCATTTGTTAAATTCATCTTATCAAGAATATAACGAATGTTCCTTGTTTTAAACTTATTAATTAATAGAGACATTTTATCTGAAAATATCACTGAATGCTAATACTAATCAAAGAAAAAGTGATAATTAAAATAAGATATATAATACCCCAAATAGTGGATGCTCGTATAGAAAGTTTCGACGTACCAATTAGCATGACTGTAAGTATGTATGCTTGTACAAAAAATTGTAAGTCGAAAGTACCCAGAATGCGATTTCCTTTAGCAAAAATATTTAAACTAGTAATAGAATAGTCAATTAATGATAAACCGGCACTTATTTGGATGGTAAGTATAATTAAACTAATAGCATTTGTAAACAGTATGTAGCTTAACGTTGCAGAGAATATAGATTTTGTATTAGCATCTGAGCGCATAATTCTAGAGATAACTAGAATGATTAAAAATGTAAATAATACGCTGAAAACTCTTGAGAAAAAAATACTAATTTGACTAAAAATTTTTATTTGTGCTAATGATGTCTCTGAGAGTCCTGCTTCACTCAATAACTTTTTATAGTCCACTAACAAATGTATATGTAACAATTATTATCAAAGTCAGAAACAGCTTAATGATTAACTTTGGTTGAATGCGGATATTTGCAAAGTGATTAAACAAAGGTAGTTTTGATAATGACATATAGACCTCCTAATGATATAATTCTCCTATATTTTATCATAAAAATAATATAAAAAATATATTTTATTAAAAATAAGTATAAAAAATGGTTTGAAGAGTATTTAACATTTATAGGAGGACATAAATTGAGGCGTAAAAGGAAATGGCTAATTGTTATTTGTGTATTATTAGTATTGATTACGATATCACAAATTTTGAAACATTTTAACTATGGAACTGAGAGTAAAGAAGCATACAATACATATACGGTTGAAAAAGAAAGACAATTAGATTTACAAGGTAAGGCATATCCACGTGAAGTTAAAACATATTATAAAAATAATCAGGTTGGAACATATTTGGGTGTGCAAGTAGCGGACGGGCAAACAGTCAAAAAAGGAGACA
>NZ_JACYHC010000481.1:0-4461 GCF_017152085.1 Staphylococcus sp. EG-SA-2 | reverse complement strand
TATGCATTTCTTGACCAATAATAAACATAATTTGGTCACCGTCAACGATTTGACCATTCTCATCTACTGCTATGATTCTGTCTCCATCGCCGTCAAATGCTAACCCAAAATCACTTTCAGTTTCAACTACTTTTTCAGCTAATTTTTCAGGATGTGTAGAGCCACATTTCTCATTGATATTATATCCATCAGGACTACATCCAATTGTTTCAGTATCTGCTTCTAAATCACCAAATAAGAATGGCGCTAGTGATGATGTTGAACCATTTGCACCATCTAAAACAATTTTCAAACCTTCAAAGTTAACATCTACTGTTGATTTTAAATAGCTCAAATATTTTTGTGCCCCTTCAAAGTAATCTGAATAATGTACAATATCATTGCCAACTGGTCTTGGTAATTCTGGATTTTCTTGATCCAATAATGCTTCAATTTCATTTTCTTGTTCATCTGATAGTTTAAAACCATCTGATCCAAAGAATTTAATACCATTATCTGCAACTGGATTATGAGAGGCTGAAATCATTACACCTAACTCTGCACCCATATCGCGTGTTAAATATGCAACACCTGGTGTTGAAATAATACCTAATCGCATCACTTCTGCACCAATTGAAATCAAACCAGCTATTAATGCTGATTCTAACATTTCACCTGAAACTCTAGTATCGCGACCTACAAGTACACGTGGGTGTTTTTCACCTTTATTATGTGCTAGAACATAGCCACCGTATCTTCCTAATTTAAATGCCAATTCAGGTGTTAGTTCTTGGTTTGCGACACCTCTTACTCCGTCTGTACCAAAATATTTTCCCATTGTTTACTCTCCTTTAATTTAGCTATTTATTTTACATTTATATAAGCCTTCGTTTCACTTGGTTGTGCTTTAGTGACATGTTCTGGTAAATTGATTTTTACAGTCTTTTCAGTTGATTCTGAAATACCATCTAAATCTACTTCTGCATCAACTTCGCTTATATTTTGTAAGTCATCTCGACTACCGAAGATTTCAATTTCTTTATCTTCTAAATCAATCGAACTTAACTCTTTATCATCTGCTAAACTACCTTTCTGTTTAACATTTACTTTAACCTTTTTGCTAAAAGGCTCTACTTTAACTTGTAAATTCACTTCATTAGGTTGAATCGATACATTTAATTTATTCAGTTTTTTATCAAAAGCCGTTACTTCTGCGACATCTTTTGTGTCACCATTAATCTTTTTATTAGTTTTAAAAGTGGCTTTTAAATAAGCGATATCATTCAATTGTTCTTCTCCACCTGTTACTTTAACTGTTTGTGGTGAAACTTCTTGCTTTGTAATTTTATAAAGTGGATCAATATCACTCTGACTTACATCAGGTTGAACTGTCATCTTTTTAGTTACTTTGTTTTCAAGCGTAATATTTGCTAATTTAGGTTTTACAGAATAATGAATGTCATCAGCTAACCCTTTAACTTGATACTTCTCTTGATATTTTCCAGCTTTAGCATTTGATAAATCAATCACTACTCTTAAATCTTCTGGATTTTCAATTTTTATTATCTTTGATTGTGGTCCTGAAATAGTCACATTAACTGTTTCAGGCGCTTTTGTTAAATGCAAATCTTTAGTGTTATAAAGAATTTCAACGGGTACATCTTGAATCGTTTTACTAGACTTTTGACCAAGATTACCAGTGTTAAAGATATTTCCAAAAACATTGTTAACAGATAAAAAGAAAAACAATGCCAAAAGAAAGGCAATAAATCTCAAGCCCCATTTACTTTCTAGCATATTATTTCACACCTTTCTTTTGAAAGCGTGTGCCAAACCAATGTTCAGCAAGCAACTCTTCAAAAATTTCGTTTGAAATGTCTCGTCGTAATTTTCCATCAAATGTTACCGAAATATCACCAGTTTCTTCAGATACAATAACGGTAAATGCATCAGATACTTCTGAAATACCAACCGCAGCTCTATGTCTTGTACCCAAACTTTTAGATATCTTAGGACTATCAGACAATGGCAAATAACTTGCTGCTGCTGCAATCTTAGTGCCTTGAATAATCATTGCACCATCATGTAAAGGTGTGTTAGGTATAAAGACATTAATTAAAAGTTCTTGCGAAATATTTGAATCCATTGCAATACCTGTTTCAATATAATCTTGAAGACCTGTTTCTTTTTCAAAGACAATTAATGCACCTATACGTCTTTTAGCCATATATTGCACAGCCTTTGAAACCGATTGAATCAATTTCTCTTCATCTTTACTATACGTATTAGAAGTATAGCGTTTTAAAAAGCTACCTCTACCAAGTTGTTCTAACGCACGTCTAATTTCTGGTTGGAATATTACTATTAAAGCTAATACCCCCCATTGAATAACGATATCGAATAATTTAGATGTTGCAGTCAAGTTCAATATCATACTTATCTGCTGACCAATAACAATTACTAATATCCCTTTAAGTAATTGTATCGCTTTAGTTCCCTTAAAGACCGTGATGAGAAGATAAAGTACATACCAAACTATCAGTAAATCAAGGATACTCGTTACAATTTTTAACGTACTGAGGTTTTGAAAAAAGTTGGAAAAATCCATAACATCTCCTCCGGGTAATATTTTTCCATAATACCCATTATACCAATCATTTACATCACTGTCATACGAACATATATTTAAATAGAAAAAATTTATTTTAAAGATTATAACTACTCTTAATCATTTTAGTGAATTAAAAAAAGTAGTGCAAAAAGCAAAATATACTTTATACACTACAAATCATTTATTTATAATAAAGTTTCACCAAAAAATGTTCCAACTAATGAAACCGCTTGTTCAGCAGTATGATTATTACTGTCAATCAATGGATTTACTTCAACTAAATCCATTGAGGAAATTAAATGTGATTGATGCAGTAATTCCAATGCAAAATGGCTTTCTCTATAACTAAGACCACCCAAAACTCTAGTACCAGTGCCTGGCGTTTCAAGCGGATCTAAAGCATCAACATCTAAAGATAAATGAACGCCATCAACATTGCGTGACTTCAAATATTCTATTGTATTTTCAATTACTTCCTTTATCCCTAATTTATCAATATCTGACATAGTAAATGTTTTAATATTATGATCTTTGATAAATTGTCTTTCACCTTTATCTAAATCTCTCATACCAATTAGTACGATGTTTTCTGGCTTGATTACATTACTATTTAATTCTAAAAGTTCTTTGGGACCTTCGCCTGTCAAAATCCTTAGAGGCATACCATGAATATTTCCACTTGGTGACTCTTCAGGTATATTTAAATCACCATGTGCATCATACCAAATAACACCTAAATTATTATAATGTTTACTTATTGCTGATACTGAACCTACCGCAATAGAATGATCACCACCAAGAACTAGAGGAAATCTGTTATTTTCAATTGATGCTGAAACCTCTTTATTTAATTTTTGATTAACATCTATAATTTCATCATAATTTCTTAATCCTTTTTGTTCACTATGAAATTTTTCAATGTTCACAGCAGGTACCTTAATATCCCCCTTGTCATATACATCAAGGTCTAATTGCTTTAATCTTGAAATTAATCCAGCATATCTAATTGCTGTTGGTCCTAAATCAACACCTAATTTTCTTTGTCCAAATGTTGATGGTGCACCTATAATATCAATTGCTTTTGTCTTTGTCATAAGCGTCCCCCTTTGCTCTATGTAATTAAAGAATAATGTATGCGCTTACCATTATCAAGCAATAGCTACACATATAATCTGTTTATCTTATTACTTCATAAAAAAAAGCACTTCCCAAAAATGGAAAGTGCAAGTAGTGAGCCATAGAGGATTCGAACCTCTGACCCTCTGATTAAAAGTCAGATGCTCTACCAACTGAGCTAATGGCTCTAATGGCTGGGCTAGCTGGATTCGAACCAACGAGTGACGGAGTCAAAGTCCGTTGCCTTACCGCTTGGCTATAGCCCAATATATAGATGGTGGAGGGGGGCAGATTCGAACTGCCGAACCCGAAGGAGCGGATTTACAGTCCGCCGCGTTTAGCCACTTCGCTACCCCTCCAGCTTATTCATATAATTTAATAATCAAAATGGTGGAGAATGACGGGTTCGAACCGCCGACCCTCTGCTTGTAAGGCAGATGCTCTCCCAGCTGAGCTAATTCTCCAAAATAATGACTCCTACGGGACTCGAACCCGTGTTACCGCCGTGAAAGGGCGGTGTCTTAACCGCTTGACCAAGGAGCCATGGCTCCACAGGTAGGACTCGAACCTACGACCGATCGGTTAACAGCCGATAGCTCTACCACTGAGCTACTGTGGATTAATATTATGCCTGGCAACGTTCTACTCTAGCGGAACGTAAGTTCGACTACCATCGACGCTAAGGAGCTTAACTTCTGTGTTCGGCATGGGAACAGGTGTGACCTCCTTGCTATAGTCACCAGACATATGAATGT
>NZ_JACYHC010000480.1:0-4504 GCF_017152085.1 Staphylococcus sp. EG-SA-2 | reverse complement strand
CATCACTACTAAAATGATACTTAAAAACAAAGTCTTAATACACTTTTTCATAATATCAACTTCTTTCTATATTTAATACATTAATTATACATCTTTTTTAAATAAAAATATGTGTAAAATTTTAAAACTTATTTAAACAATATTTAAGAGTATTAATTATAGGAATTATTGACATATGATTAAAGACCCTTAGGATAGTGCTTTACATATATAAGTTAAAAAAGGAGCTAGCTTTATAATCGCCAGCTCCTTATCGTTATTTTTTATCTTCCATTGTGTAACATACGAGGCCAAATATAATACCACCTATGCTCCAAACGATTAAATCACTTCTAGTATTTCCTAAGTCAGTGAAACCGTATATATCAGCTACAGTACCTGCTGTCAGCGCCAATGATGTAAATAAAATTGCTACTAAAATTGATTTTAGTTTAACGAAATCCTTACTATTTTTCTTATTTTCTTTATCTTTGCCACGCTTAACATCGTACGCTTTCAAGAAACGCAGTCCAATTAGTGCTTCAATTAAAATCAAAACGATGATGATTTGAGTGGTGATTGATAGTTTAGGCTCCAAAATGTGAATGAATATGTTAGAAATTACTAACGCAAGCAAAACGAGCATTGAATATGCATATAAAATGATAAATTTTGCCCCTTTTAATTCTTCAGTTGTTTCATTCTTGTCTGTTTGAGATCCACTTATTGCATTTAATATCCAGTTGTTAAATTTCTCCATTATTCAATTTTGCTCCTTTTAAAATGTATAACTTCCTCTATATACTTTTTTGTATGTTATTTTACATTTCTTTCTTTAAAAATCGTCTCATAAAATGGTTTCATCTGTATTCTTTGCATGTCGCCAATTACATAAAACTCTTTCTTAGCTCTTGTCACTGCAACGTTTAACAAGTTTGGTTTTTCGCATGACCAGTTCACAGCACCATCTTGGGTATTATCAGTACCTATTACAAAATACACCTTCTGAGCCTCTTTACCTTGAAAAGTATGAACAGTACCAATGGATTTATCGACCCATTGATTAATTTTTGTACGTTCAATATCAATTCTAGTCGGTAGTTGTTGCTTTAACATACGTTTAATCTGTTGCTGTACTGCTGAAAAAGGCGATATTACAAATGAGCTCGGTTCATTTTTACCTTCCTTAATTGCTTCAATCCAATCATCAGCTAATAATCCCACTACTTTTTCACCATGCTCTTTCACAAATTGTTTTTGAACTGCGTTTCCTTTAACGTCATACCAACCTGTTTTACCTACTTTTGTAATATTACTTGGCAACACCATTTTATTATTATAAGCGATTTGGTTAGCTATCGTGAACATAGGTTTTAAACATCGTCTGTGCACCCATAAAGGTATGCCTATCCAGGTTTTTTGATTACTATCAGTAGCATCAGATTTCCAAAAACCATATTGATTGGCGTTGTCTGCAACAGACTGCACAGAAGCTTCTTTAGAAACTAGATATTCCGGAACATGATAATTTTTACGAATGTTATCAATTAAATGACTTTCTAAAGTCACAACCGGTTCTATTTGAATCGGATCACCTACAGCTACAACTTTTTTTGAACGATATAATGCTCCCACAGCTGCTTGAGGTATTGCTTGTCCTGCTTCATCAATAAATAAGTAGTCTATGAAATCTTTTGGTATGCCCCCATACATAGATTTAAAGCTTGCAAACGTCGTACTAACTACTGGAAATATTAAATGCATCACATTCCATGCGTTGTGTACTTTATCTGGATTTGCATCAATTAATTTCCTTCTATCTTTAAAATCATTAATCGCATAATAAATAGTTGTATTATTAGCAATCAATAATAATTTATGCAATATCATTGCTCTTAAAAAGAGCATGGCACGTCTGTATTGAAGTTCGTCACTCGTCCACAGATTAGTAACTTGGCGCTCATCATAATTGTTGTCACTCCAAAAATCTTTTTCTGGAATTGTAATTTTTGACTCAATACGATATGCTTCTAACTCTTGTAACTGTGAATTTAACTCGTCTAATTGCAACTGTACTTTAGTTAATTGTTTAATTAATTTCTCTTTTTCTTTTAGTTTGCTAACAAGGTCTTCATGTTTGTTTTTTTTACATTTCTCTAACTCTAACTGTTGTGTTAATAATTGTTGCTTCTCTTTATTATGATCTTTATAGCTTTCATCTTCTTCTGAATTAAACATCGCTTTCAGTTTGTTAATAAAACCTTTGTTGCTTTCTTTGATGGATTTAATTAACTCATTTAAAGTTTCTATTTGCTTAACAATATAATTAATTCGATTATCCAAATCTTCTATTTCTTTATTGTCTCGTAACGTTTCATTATCTAAATGATATACCTGTTCTTCAATACTTGTTTTTTCACTATTAATAACCTGTTCAATCTTAGAGAAAGACTCACAATTTTTATAAACATCATATGCTCTAATAGATTCTTCTTTTAACATTTCAACATGCCTCAACTCTTCTAAAAATGCACGTTGATGTGATTGCCATTCACTCATTAACTCGTTATAACTCATACGATTATTCTCATTTTGTAGTAATTTAGCAAAGCCAATATCATTCGCATCTTGTTTTAACATATGACTCAATACTTGGTTAATATTAGTACTTTTACCAAAAACTCCAGAAAATAAGCCCCAGGCACTTTCACCAATCAAATCTTCAGCTATTTCAGCAAAATCTTTTAATTCATGTGCTAAATTTGCATAATTCTGTTCATATTTAGGGAATTTACATTTTTCGGGATTTCTTATAATTTCTTCAATTTTCGGTAAATCTTTAGATATATTTTCAACAGCTCCATTATTACTAGATGCGACTACCATCTTATATTTGGCAATAGATTCCTTTAGTAAGTATACGTATTTATCATCCGTTTCATGAATTTTTGTTTTGACAAATGCATCTTTAGGATTATTTAGTTTAGCTAACTCTTTACCTCTTTCAACTACTAGATGAGCAAATATATCTTTTAATAAAGTAGTCTTGCCTGTCCCTGGTGGCCCATTAACTGAACTTATTCTTTCATTACCACTCGTAATTTGGTTTACAGCAAGTTGTTGCATTAAAGACAATCTAAACTCAGTCTGTGATGGCCATCGTCCATCAGGCAAACGTGAAGGATGTAAAAATTTGTCAAACATTTCTTTATTTTCATCTACTTCTATGCGCTGACTTTCTTCTACACCTTCAATGTAATCAATTAAAGTTTGGTTGGGAGATTTTCTTGCTTTCTCAATATCACTTATGAAGAAACTGTTAAATTCCGGCTGTGGTAAATCACTATCTTTCACATATTCTATTGCTACATAATGTCCAAATAATCCATCTTTCTTTGAATTTAATACAGAAAAGTACTCATCATAAGCTTTGTCCATCTTCTTCAATTTAAATTCATTAATTGGTTCATCTGCTAAAATTTCTTTTACTTTTTGAAAAAATTTTTCAACAGAATCATTAAATTTTTCTTCTATATTGGCATTTTTGTTCTTTTCAATTTCTTTTAATGCACTCATAATCATCGGAATATGTATAGAATCAACTATCACTTTGCCGTGTTTATCTGTGTTAAATGTGTAACCATAACAGTGTGTCCCATTTGGATTATGAATCTCAGAATAATCATCAAAAATATCCTGAATTTTCAAATTAATTTCATTATAGCGGAAGCAATGTCTATAAAATTTAAATATAAGTTCCCCAGTCTCTGATTTTTCTTCTGATATAATAAAGCGTTCAGAATTCCATATTTCAAAATATTCATCAAAACTTTGAAGTTGTGCTTGCTTTGCACCATTTTTAAAATGTTCAGCTGAGAGTATATCTTCCGCTGTAAAATTTACTTCTCCTGGACTTAAAGATTCAATTAACAACCAAGCCGATAACGTATCATTTAGCAATTGACTCATGAAATCCCACCTTGTTCCCTATTTGTTTTTTACTTAATGCTATTTTAACAAATAATTTAATCATATTAGTGTTTTTTCAAAAATATTCATATATTATCATTACCATATTTATTCAACAAATGTTTGTAAAATCCTCACTAATAAAATTAATCGATATGACCATAATTTATTATCCAATAAATGACTATAAAAATTTCTTCTATGCCTTCATTTGCAACTAAATTTGGACATCAAAAAAGAGCACTCCTGAATGAGCACTCCCTTAATTATCTTTCCGTTATATTTGTATTGTCGACGGTTTCGATTTCTTTATTTTTATTTGTAGCTTTTTTCGCAACAATTAACAACGTTGAAAGTACCGCTAAAGCTAAATAAGCATAACCGCCCGCTTGTTTCATTACAAAACTACCGTAATAGTATCTTACGCCACCTTCGTCCATATAAATTTTCGTAGTGTGAACCAAAACTAGAGATAAGCCTAGACAAATTGACAAACCAATCGTAGTGTAAACCATGTATTTTTTAAATGTCTGTTTTTTCTTTTTTTGCTTATAAA
>NZ_JACYHC010000479.1:0-4518 GCF_017152085.1 Staphylococcus sp. EG-SA-2 | reverse complement strand
CTACCATTTTCCAAAGTAATAACCTGATCTTTAACATTATCTACAGTAATAGTTTCGTAAGCATTTTTAGAAAATGTAATTTGTTGTTGGCTTAGTTTAGTTTCAAATTGTTTAGCATCTTGAGTAGCGACCACGTTAAATTCATTTGGTGCCATAGATGTAAGGGTTTGATCTGTATTTGATTTAGATAATGCCGCGAAACACAATACAGTTACTGTAACTGCAGAAATAATTGCAATGATAGTTAAAGACATCGCATTTTTCTTCATTCGGTACATAATAGACGATGTAAATACAACATCTGTAATAGATACGCGTCCATTTTTAGATTTTTTCAAAGTTTTAAAAATTAGTGACACGGAACTTCTGAAGAATAAATAGGCGCCTACTACCGTTAAAAATAAAATGATAAACGGTGATGTCATAGCCATAGTTAGTGCTTTAAATGTTCCAAACATTTCTGTCGCCATATAATAGCCTAGTGCAATCATAGCAATACCTAATACGCCTGAAATAACCTCTGCAGTCGTTACTTTAGCAGTTGTGGCATCAGTTTTAATTGAATCTTTCATCATTGATAAGATACTACGTCTTTTTAGAAATAAAGCACTTTGAAATAAAATCAGTACATACGCAATAATTAGCATGAAAATAGTTAAAACAAGGGCCATAGGTTCGAAATGTATCGATAAGTTAATCGATAACGACATCAATTTAGATACTATGGAAAGCAATAATTGTGCACCTGCAATGCCACATAATACACCGACAACACCTGTGATTAAAAATACAATCATTTGTTCAAGTGCTAACATTTTCAAAATGTTTTGTCGTGTTAAACCAATCAACTGAAATAGCGCAAATTCACGTGTACGGCGTTTCACGAATAAATGATTGGCATACATTAAAAAGATGACAATAATGATAAATAAAAATATTGATCCGACTAAAGCACCTTTCTTAATGATGGCCATCGAGTCGTCATTATTTACACCTTTAGTAAACTGTAAGGTTGTAAAACTGAAATATAAGACGATGCTAAAAAATAATGAAAATAAATACATTGCATAATGTTTTAAGTTTTGTCGTAAGTTTTTGAAAACGATATGGTTAAATGTCATTTGAGACACCACCTAATACTGATTGAAGATGTACAATGTCTTCATAAAAGGCCTGTTTAGAACGTCCTTCCTGATAAAGTTGTGTATGAATTTGGCCATCTTTTAGCATGATGACACGTTCTGCAAAACTTGCTGCAACCGGATCATGTGTAACCATGACAATAGTTGTATCAAACGATTTATTCATTTCTTCCAAACGTTGTAATAGGTCATTTGCACTTTTCGAGTCGAGTGCGCCTGTTGGCTCATCTGCAAATATGATTTGTGGTTTGTGAACAAATGCTCTCGCTGCTGCAGTTCTTTGTTGTTGACCACCAGATAATTCGCTAGGGTATTTATTTCCTAGGTCATAAATACCTAATGCTGTAGTAATCGCTTTATAATTTTCTTCCATTGTTGCTTTCGACATTTTTTGAACAGATAAAGGTAACATAATGTTTTCTTTGACAGTTAATGTCGGCAGAATACTGTAATCTTGGAAGATGAAACCTAATGATTCTTTACGGAATTTGGCAAGTGCTTTTTGATTAAGTTTATTAAGCTCTTGTCCGTTAGCAATCACGCTACCGCTAGAAATTTGGTCAATTGAACTTAGTACATTTAATAAGGTTGTCTTACCTGATCCAGAAGGCCCCATAATCGCAACGAATTCGCCTTTTTGTATGTCAAAGTTAATATCTTTAAGTGCTTGAAATGTGTGCTTTTTACCGTATGTTTTTGAAACATGTTGCACTGATAATATTGTCATAGTCTCACTCCTTTTGTATTTAATTTCATTTTAAATAATGTTTGGAGTAGTAGCCTTTATCTAAACTTACAATTCAATGTTTGAACCTTACAGAGTTGAAAGCTATCGCTACGTAGTAGATTTTTGAGTGAGGATACAGATTCATCGTACATATTAGACAAAAGCAATGGTGCTTTCTAAGTGATGATGTTTGTGTAAATTGAGAAAAGGGAATTTAATTATTGTATAATAAATTTTTTGTAAAAATTAAAAGAGGGCTTTATTTGAAAGGAATTGATTGTTATGGAAAAAGGAAATCAAGGTATTAAATGGTCTAGTTTAATAATGGGTGTATTATTATTAATGTTGGCAGTCGTTATTTTTACATTTCCAATTGAAAATTTTTATGCTATTACCTGGTTGATTGGACTGTTTGTATTAATTAACGGTGTGATTCAAATCATTTACCGTAGAAAAGCAAAAGCTTTAGTAGGTGGTAACCAAAATTGGATTCTGTTTATGGGGATTGTAGATATTCTCTTTGGTCTTATTGTCATTTTTAATGTTGGCGCTAGCTCGGCATTTTTTATCTACATGTTTGCATTCTGGTTCATTTTTAGTTCTATTGCAGGATTATTTACGTTTACGGGTAGTGGTAGCTTAAAACTAATTTCAGTGATTTTTAATTTATTAGGTATTGTTTTCGGTGTCATTTTATTATTTAATCCATTAATGGGTATCGTCTTTATTTCGACGATGATTGCTATTGCATTTGTATTCGTAGGTGTCATTTATGTTGTAGATGCACTTGCTTAAGTAAAATGAAGCGGTTCAAAAGAAGGGTGTGACATGAAGTTTGTGTCATATCCTTTTTGTTGTGTTTATGAAGCATAAAAAAGGGGCGCTACCTACAATAAGTAAGATACGCCCATATTTTTATATTTTACTATTATTGTTTTTCAATACGATTAATAGTTACATTTAGTCCAAAATATTTTTCTAAAAAATGTTTATAGTTATCTTTAGTGACATCAAATTTTTCTGAGCTACCATTCCTTGTTAAAGTTAAATGATTTTCAGACATTGTAGCACGGCCAAATGATTGTGGCATTGTAATTAATAAATGCTGTACAAATATTGAATCTGGATGCGTTTGATTATATTCGATGTTGCTATTAAAATCTTCTATTTGTTTAGGTTTGAATTCAGCTTCATATTTTGTATGCCAATGATCATTTTCGAATTTTTGAACATAGAAAATATCCTTGTCTTCGTTGTTAAAAATAGCGCGGAATGTACCACTGATATCAGTAATTGGTTGTGTATGCTCAGATGAAGTAATAGGAATGGCATGTAGAGGTAAGTCTCCAAAGCCAACATCAGTTACATAGAATACATCATTTATAGAAACAACAAGTGAAGCATGTGAACCGTTCAGACTACGACCGCCACCGGGTGTGTGAATAGTAGCTGACATTAATTCAGGATTAAATCCTTTTTGTTGTAAATATGCTTTGAAAAATGTATTTAACTCATAACAAAAACCACCACGTTTATCATGAACAATTTTATTAAAAAGTGCATCGATATTTATAGATATCGGCTTACTATTTTGAACATCAATATTTTCAAAAGGTACAGTTAACATAAAACGTGTTGCATAATAATTTAATGCTTCAATACTCGGTCGATTATAACGAGATGAATCAATTTGTAAATAATTCTCTAACTTCGCAATATTCATAAGCATAGCGCCTCCTGTATTAAAGATTATAATTAAATTTTAAACAGAAATGCTGAAATTTTAAATTCGAAAGCATTGAATTTTGGATAAATACATTTTAAATAGAAAAATACGCTCTCAAAATGAAGTCATCTCTAAAAGAAACGATTTAAAGATGACTACTGAGAGCGTAGCATAATGGAAGAAGTGTGCAGGGTGTCTAAAAATGCAACAATACAAAGGTAGTTGCAAGACAAGTTACTTTATTTAGACCATTTGTGTTCTATGCGACCAAACTTCCAAATTAAACTTGAAATAAGCCAAGTAATTAAAAATAATGCAACTAAAATATAGCCTAAATAATCAAATTCGATCGAACCAATGAATGCCCAAAACGCACCATGTAAATCTAGCTTATCAGCAAGAATTTGTAGCAATTCAATCATCCCAATCACTAATGCTGCCATGACTGATATCGCAGTAATCGTTATATTGTAATAGATTTTGCGAATAGGATTGAAGAATGCCCAATTATAGGCATACTTCATTACAACACCATCTAATGTATCCAATAAACTCATACCTGATGCGAATAAAATTGGTAAAGATAAGATTCCGATAAATGAAATGGCTTGTTGTGATGCGCCTGAAGAAAGAGCGAGTAACGCAATTTCACTAGCTGTATCAAAACCAAGTCCAAATAAAAAGCCAAGTGGCAATACGTGCCAACTACGCGTGATTAACTTGAAATAAGGTCCTACAAATCGAGAAACAAATCCTCTAGATTCAAGTAATACATCGACTTCAGCTTCTTCAATGTGTTCACGACGTAATTTAGCGAACAAGTTAATTAAAGAGATTAAAATAATTAGATTCAACACACCGATAAGCACTAAAAAGAAACCTGAAACTAGTGTACCAATCGTTCCACCAATATCTTGGAAATG
>NZ_JACYHC010000478.1:0-20716 GCF_017152085.1 Staphylococcus sp. EG-SA-2 | reverse complement strand
ACATTCATATGTCTGGTGACTATAGCAAGGAGGTCACACCTGTTCCCATGCCGAACACAGAAGTTAAGCTCCTTAGCGTCGATGGTAGTCGAACTTACGTTCCGCTAGAGTAGAACGTTGCCAGGCAAAAAATGGATGCGATGAGCCGCATTGAGACCGCAAGGTCTCTTTTTTTTATGTCTAAAACGTCAAAATAAAAAGTAAACACAAAGAAAAATGGCTTGGCGAAGTGAAAACGTTTGAATCTGACGAAACGAGAAAAGAGCGCAACGAGTTTAGTAGAGCTAAATGAGTAAGCGAGAGCCGAAGGAGAGGAAAGAAGCAAGCGATTGTCACAAGTCAAGAAAGGTTCTTAGCGAGGATGGTAGCCAACTTACGTTCCGCTAGAGTAGAACGTTGCTAGACAAGAAATGAATGCGATGAGCCGCATTGAGTGTGAAATTGATATTTTAATAATGTGCACTTTTGATTATTTAAATCTGTGACTAGAAGTATAAGTGAAGACATTCAGAAGTATTATAAAAAGTGAACAGCAGTAAGATAGTTTTTAATCATAAATCATCTTACTGCTGTTTTTAGATTTTATGTCTAATATCTTTTAAATCGAAGTACAAAAAGGAAATTAATTATTATACAATAGACAAGCTATTGCATAAGTAACACTAACTTTTGTCAAAGAAGTGTTACTATATAATTAATACTTTTGAAAGTAACTAATTCCAAAACAGTGTAAATAAAGGAAGCGTATATCATGAAGCAACCTATTTTAAATAAATTAGAAAGTTTAAATCAAGAAGAAGCGATTTCTTTGCATGTTCCGGGTCATAAAAATATGACTATCGGTCATTTATCTCAATTATCAATGACAATGGATAAAACTGAAATACCTGGATTAGATGATTTACATCATCCTGAAGAAGTCATTTTGGAAAGTATGAAGCAGGTGGAGAAACATTCAGATTATGATGCTTATTTCTTAGTGAATGGCACCACTTCAGGAATATTATCTGTCATCCAGTCTTTTTCACAGAAAAAAGGCGATATCTTAATGGCAAGAAATGTACATAAATCTGTGTTACATGCGCTCGATATTAGCCAACAAGAAGGGCATTTTATTGAAACGCATCAAAGTCCGTTAACGAATCATTATAATAAAGTTAATTTAAGCCGTTTGAATAATGACGGTCACAAACTTGCTGTGTTGACTTATCCTAACTATTACGGTGAAACATTTAATGTAGAAGAGGTTATCAAATCTTTGCACCAATTAAATATTCCTGTACTCATTGACGAAGCACACGGCGCGCACTTTGGATTGCAAGGATTTCCAGATTCTACATTAAATTATCAAGCTGACTATGTTGTTCAATCTTTTCATAAAACGTTACCAGCTTTAACGATGGGCTCGGTACTTTATATTCATAAAAATGCACCTTATAGAGAAACTATTATAGAATATCTAAGCTACTTCCAAACATCTAGTCCTTCGTATTTGATTATGGCTAGTTTAGAGTCAGCTGCCGAGTTCTATAAAACATATGATAGTACCGTGTTTTTTGATAAGAGAGCGCAATTAATCGAATGTTTGGAGAAGAAGGGTTTTGAAATGCTTCAAGTTGATGATCCGTTGAAGTTGCTGATAAAATATGAAGGTTTTACAGGTCATGATATTCAAAATTGGTTTATGAATGCACATATCTATTTAGAATTAGCGGACGACTATCAAGTATTAGCGGTATTGCCGTTATGGCATCATGATGATACGTATTTATTTGATTCGCTTTTACGTAAAATTGAAGATATGATTTTACCGAAAAAATCAGTTTCTAAAGTTAAACAAACACAACTTTTAACAACTGAAGGTAACTATAAACCAAAACGCTTTGAATATGTTACTTGGTGTGATTTGAAAAAGGCAAAAGGTAAAGTTCTGGCGCGACATATTGTCCCGTATCCGCCAGGGATTCCTATTATTTTCAAAGGAGAAACAATAACTGAAAATATGATAGAATTAGTAAATGAATATCTGGAAACTGGAATGATAGTTGAAGGAATTAAAAATAATAAAATTTTAGTTGAGGATGAATAAAATGTCAGCTTTTATAACTTTTGAGGGCCCAGAAGGCTCTGGAAAAACAACTGTAATTAATAAAGTTTACCATAGATTAGTAAAAGATTATGATGTCATTATGACAAGAGAACCGGGCGGCGTTCCTACTGGTGAAGAAATACGTAAAATTGTATTAGAAGGCAATGATATGGACATTAGAACTGAAGCAATGTTATTTGCTGCATCTAGAAGAGAACATCTTGTATTAAAGGTCATACCAGCTTTAAAAGAAGGTAAGGTTGTGTTGTGTGATCGCTATATCGATAGTTCATTAGCTTATCAAGGTTATGCTAGAGGGATTGGCGTTGAAGAAGTAAGAGCATTAAACGAATTTGCAATAAATGGATTATATCCAGACTTGACGATTTATTTAAATGTTAGTGCTGAAGTAGGTCGCGAACGTATTATTAAAAATTCAAGAGATCAAAATAGATTAGATCAAGAAGATTTAAAGTTTCACGAAAAAGTAATTGAAGGTTACCAAGAAATCATTCATAATGAATCACAACGGTTCAAAAGCGTTAATGCAGATCAACCTCTTGAAAATGTTGTTGAAGACACGTATCAAACTATCATCAAATATTTAGAAAAGATATGATATAATTGTTAGAAGAGGTGTTATAAAATGAAAATGATTATAGCGATCGTACAAGATCAAGATAGTCAGGAACTTGCAGATCAACTTGTTAAAAATAACTTTAGAGCAACAAAATTGGCAACAACAGGTGGGTTTTTAAGAGCGGGTAATACAACATTCTTATGTGGTGTCAATGATGACCGTGTAGATGAAATATTGTCTGTGATTAATCAAACGTGTGGTAATAGAGAACAGTTGGTTTCACCTATTACACCTATGGGAGGCAGTGCGGATTCGTACATTCCATATCCAGTTGAAGTTGAAGTTGGCGGTGCTACTGTATTTGTTATGCCAGTTGATGCATTCCATCAATTTTAATTCTATAATACAATCATCAATTAGAGATACTTAAAATAGTGTATTAATAAGTTATTAACAATTTTGGGTTGCTTGACTGCGACTAGTTCAGATGCCAATAGATTTGATTTTTGTGGTTCTAAAAATAATCACAAATCATGGTCGCTATTGTTGCAGTAATTAGTTGCTCTTTGGCAACCTTTTTATATAAAAGCAAAAGGGAGTTTGTAATGAATGGATGAACAGCAACAATTGACGAATGCATATCATTCAAATAAATTATCGCATGCCTATTTATTTGAAGGTGATGATGCACAAACGATGAAACAAGTTGCGATTAATTTTGCAAAGCTTATTTTATGTCAAACAGATAGTCAATGTGAAACAAAGGTTAGTACATATAATCATCCAGACTTTATGTATATATCAACAACTGAGAATGCAATTAAGAAAGAACAAGTTGAACAACTTGTGCGTCATATGAATCAACTTCCTATAGAAAGCACAAATAAAGTGTACATCATTGAAGACTTTGAAAAGTTAACTGTTCAAGGGGAAAACAGTATCTTGAAATTTCTTGAAGAACCACCGGACAATACGATTGCTATTTTATTGTCTACAAAACCTGAGCAAATTTTAGACACAATCCATTCAAGGTGTCAGCATGTGTATTTCAAGCCTATTGATAAAGAAAAGTTTATAAATAGATTAGTTGAACAAAACATGTCTAAGCCAGTAGCTGAAATGATTAGTACTTATACTACGCAAATAGATAATGCAATAGCTTTAAATGAAGAATTTGATTTATTAGCATTAAGGAAATCAGTTATACGTTGGTGTGAATTGTTGCTTACTAACAAGCCAATGGCACTTATAGGTATTATTGATTTATTGAAACAGGCTAAAAATAAAAAACTGCAATCTTTAACTATTGCAGCTGTGAATGGTTTCTTCGAAGATATCATACATACAAAGGTAAATGTAGAGGATAAACAAATATATAGTGATTTAAAAAATGATATTGATCAATATGCGCAAAAGTTGTCGTTTAATCAATTAATTTTGATGTTTGATCAACTGACGGAAGCACATAAGAAATTGAATCAAAATGTAAATCCAACGCTTGTATTTGAACAAATCGTAATTAAGGGTGTGAGTTAGATGCCAAATGTAATAGGTGTTCAGTTTCAAAAAGCGGGAAAATTAGAATATTATACACCTAATGATATACAAGTAGATATAGAAGACTGGGTAGTTGTCGAATCTAAAAGAGGCATAGAGATAGGTATTGTTAAAAATCCATTAATGGATATTGCTGAAGAGGATGTTGTGTTACCTCTTAAAAATATTATTCGCATTGCTGATGACAAAGATATTGATAAATTTAATTGTAATGAACGAGATGCTGAAAATGCATTAATACTATGTAAAGACATTGTAAGAGAACAAGGTTTGGACATGCGTTTAGTCAATTGCGAATATACATTAGATAAATCGAAAGTTATTTTTAATTTTACGGCGGATGATCGTATTGATTTTAGAAAATTAGTAAAAATATTAGCGCAACATTTAAAAACACGTATCGAGTTGAGACAAATTGGTGTAAGGGATGAAGCCAAATTGCTTGGCGGTATCGGACCTTGTGGTAGGTCGTTATGTTGTTCTACATTTTTAGGGGATTTTGAACCAGTATCGATTAAGATGGCTAAGGATCAAAATTTATCATTAAATCCAACTAAAATTTCTGGTGCATGTGGTCGTTTGATGTGTTGTTTAAAATATGAAAATGACTATTATGAGGAAGTACGTGCACAATTACCTGATATTGGTGAAGCAATTGAAACGCCTGATGGTAACGGGAAAGTAGTTGCTTTAAATATATTAGACATTTCTATGCAGGTGAAGCTTGAGGGACATGAACAGCCACTTGAATATAAATTAGAAGAAATAGAAACTATGCATTAAGGAGGCATTATTACATTTGGATCGCAATGAAATATTTGAAAAAATAATGCGTTTAGAAATGAATGTCAATCAACTTTCAAAGGAAACTTCAGAATTAAAGGCACATGCAGTTGAATTAGTAGAAGAAAATGTAGCGCTTCAACTTGAAAATGATAATTTGAAAAAGGTGTTGGGCAATGATGAACCAACTACTATTGATACTGCGAATTCAAAACCAGCAAAAGCTGTGAAAAAGCCATTACCAAGTAAAGATAATTTGGCTATATTGTATGGAGAAGGATTTCATATTTGTAAAGGCGAATTATTTGGAAAACATCGACATGGTGAAGATTGTCTGTTCTGTTTAGAAGTTTTAAGTGATTAATCAAGCACACTCAAATAGTGTTATAATTATAAATGAATATGGTTTGGATAAGTCTGAGACAATGCATGTTTCAGGCTTTAATTGTGTATAAAGTTTTGGTGATTGCATAAGAGATGGCGGTACTAAATGTTATTATTAAGTGTGCACGCAGTATCATTAGTTATAAAATGTAGCTGTTAAAAGTCAAAAATACATCGAATGTAGTTAGGCATATAATATAAAAAGAGATTTCAATTACTCAATAGAAAAAGGTTGTCTTCATAGGAGTTAAAAATGTTAAAAGAGAATGAACGATTTGATCAACTAATCAAAGAAGATTTTAGTATTATTCAAAATGATGATGTTTTTTCGTTTTCAACGGATGCTTTGTTGTTAGGGCATTTTACAAAACCTAGAACAAAAGATATTGTGTTGGACTTATGTTCAGGCAATGGGGTGATACCCTTGTTATTGTTTGCGAAACATCCACGACATATAGAAGGTGTTGAGATTCAAAAAACACTTGTCGATATGGCGCGACGCACATTTCAATTCAATGATGTTGATGAATATTTAACAATGCATCACATGGATTTGAAAAACGTTACTAAAGTATTTAAACCTTCACAATATACTTTAGTAACGTGTAATCCGCCTTATTTTAAAGAGAATCAGCAACACCAACATCAAAAAGAAGCACATAAGATAGCGAGACATGAGATTATGTGTACACTTGAAGATTGCATGATTGCAGCCCGTCATTTATTAAAAGAAGGTGGCAGGCTAAATATGGTACATCGTGCAGATAGACTAATGGATGTCTTGTTTGAAATGAGAAAAGTGAATATTGAACCTAAGAAAGTCGTTTTTATATATAGTAAGGTAGGGAAATCAGCACAAACGATAGTAGTAGAAGGTCGAAAAGGTGGAAATCAAGGTTTAGAAATCATGCCCCCATTTTATATTTATAATGAAGATGGTAATTATAGCGAAGAAATGAAGGACGTATATTATGGATAGTCATTTTGTATATATTGTAAAATGTAGTGATGGAAGTTTATATACAGGATACGCTAAAGACGTTAATGCACGTGTTGAAAAACATAACCGAGGTCAAGGAGCCAAATATACGAAAGTAAGACGTCCGGTGCATTTAGTTTATCAAGAAATGTATGAGACAAAGTCTGAAGCATTGAAGCGTGAATATGAAATTAAAACTTATACCAGACAAAAGAAATTGCGATTAATTAAGGAGCGATAGTATGGCTGTATTATATTTAGTGGGCACACCAATTGGTAATTTAGCAGATATTACTTATAGAGCAGTTGATGTATTGAAACGTGTTGATATGATTGCTTGTGAAGACACTAGAGTAACTAGTAAGCTGTGTAATCATTATGATATTCCAACTCCATTAAAGTCATATCACGAACATAACAAGGATAAGCAGACTGCTTTTATCATTGAACAGTTAGAATTAGGTCTTGACGTTGCGCTCGTATCTGATGCTGGATTGCCCTTAATTAGTGATCCTGGATACGAATTAGTAGTGGCAGCCAGAGAAGCTAATATTAAAGTAGAGACTGTGCCTGGACCTAATGCTGGGCTGACGGCTTTGATGGCTAGTGGATTACCTTCATATGTATATACATTTTTAGGATTTTTGCCACGAAAAGAGAAAGAAAAAAGTGCTGTATTAGAGCAACGTATGCATGAAAATAGCACATTAATTATATACGAATCACCGCATCGTGTGACAGATACATTAAAAACAATTGCAAAGATAGATGCAACACGACAAGTATCACTAGGGCGTGAATTAACTAAGAAGTTCGAACAAATTGTAACTGATGATGTAACACAATTACAAGCATTGATTCAGCAAGGCGATGTACCATTGAAAGGCGAATTCGTTATCTTAATTGAAGGTGCTAAAGCGAACAATGAGATATCGTGGTTTGATGATTTATCTATCAATGAGCATGTTGATCATTATATTCAAACTTCACAGATGAAACCAAAACAAGCTATTAAAAAAGTTGCTGAAGAACGACAACTTAAAACGAATGAAGTATATAATATTTATCATCAAATAAGTTAATCACTTTATCGATTATATGAAATTTTAAACGATTTTATAAACGCAAGCTGTAATTTTAAATGGTAAGTTATCATTTTGCATTGATACTGATAAAATGATGTTGACTATGATAAAAAAATGATGACATCGACGTTTTTTAATGTAAAATAAATACATTGAAAGTAATAAATACCTTAACATTGAATAAGATGAAAATGAGATGACGAGATAAATGTTCGCGTCCGTTGAAATGCATAGAAATCTTAGATATTATTTGAAGTGAGACATTACGAGGAGGAACAGTTATGGCTAAAGAAACATTTTATATAACAACCCCAATATACTATCCTAGTGGGAATTTACATATAGGACATGCATATTCTACAGTGGCTGGAGATGTTATTGCAAGATATAAGAGAATGCAAGGATATGATGTTCGTTATTTGACTGGAACGGATGAACACGGTCAAAAAATTCAAGAAAAAGCTCAAAAAGCTGGTAAGACAGAAATTGAATATTTGGATGAGATGATTGCTGGAATTAAACAATTGTGGGCTAAGCTTGAAATTTCAAATGATGATTTTATCAGAACAACTGAAGAACGTCATAAACATGTCGTTGAGCAAGTGTTTGAACGTTTATTAAAGCAAGGTGATATCTATTTAGGTGAATATGAAGGTTGGTATTCTGTTCCGGATGAAACATACTATACAGAGTCACAATTAGTAGACCCACAATACGAAAACGGTAAAATTATTGGTGGCAAAAGTCCAGATTCTGGACACGAAGTTGAACTAGTTAAAGAAGAAAGTTATTTCTTTAATATTAGTAAATATACAGACCGTTTATTAGAGTTCTATGACCAAAATCCAGATTTTATACAACCACCATCAAGAAAAAATGAAATGATTAACAACTTCATTAAACCAGGACTTGCTGATTTAGCTGTTTCTCGTACATCATTTAACTGGGGTGTCCATGTTCCGTCTAATCCAAAACATGTTGTTTATGTTTGGATTGATGCGTTAGTTAACTATATTTCAGCATTAGGCTATTTATCAGATGATGAGTCACTATTTAACAAATACTGGCCAGCAGATATTCATTTAATGGCTAAGGAAATTGTGCGATTCCACTCAATTATTTGGCCTATTTTATTGATGGCATTAGACTTACCGTTACCTAAAAAAGTCTTTGCACATGGTTGGATTTTGATGAAAGATGGAAAAATGAGTAAATCTAAAGGTAATGTTGTAGACCCTAATATTTTAATTGATCGCTATGGTTTAGATGCTACACGTTATTATCTAATGCGTGAATTACCATTTGGTTCAGATGGCGTATTTACACCTGAAGCATTTGTTGAGCGTACAAATTTCGATCTAGCAAATGACTTAGGTAACTTAGTAAACCGTACGATTTCTATGGTTAATAAGTACTTTGATGGCGAATTACCAGCGTATCAAGGTCCACTTCATGAATTAGATGAAGAAATGGAAGCTATGGCTTTAGAAACAGTGAAAAGCTACACTGAAAGCATGGAAAGTTTGCAATTTTCTGTGGCATTATCTACGGTATGGAAGTTTATAAGTAGAACGAATAAGTATATTGACGAAACAACGCCTTGGGTATTAGCTAAGGACGATAGCCAAAAAGATATGTTAGGCAATGTAATGGCTCACTTAGTTGAAAATATTCGTTATGCAGCTGTATTATTACGTCCATTCTTAACACATGCGCCGAAAGAGATTTTTGAACAATTGAACATAAACAATCCTCAATTTATGGAATTTAGTAGTTTAGAGCAATATGGTGTGCTTACTGAGTCAATTATGGTTACTGGGCAACCTAAACCTATTTTCCCAAGATTGGATAGCGAAGCGGAAATTGCATATATCAAAGAATCAATGCAACCGCCTGCTACTGAAGAGGAAAAAGAAGAGATTCCTAGCAAACCTCAAATTGATATTAAAGACTTTGATAAAGTTGAAATTAAGGCAGCAACGATTATTAATGCTGAACATGTTAAGAAGTCAGATAAGCTTTTAAAAATTCAAGTAGACTTAGATTCTGAACAAAGACAAATTGTATCAGGAATTGCCAAATTCTATACACCAGATGATATTATTGGTAAAAAAGTAGCAGTTGTTACTAACCTGAAACCAGCTAAATTAATGGGACAAAAATCTGAAGGTATGATATTATCTGCTGAAAAAGATGGTGTATTAACCTTAGTAAGTTTACCAAGTGCAATTCCAAATGGTGCAGTGATTAAATAACTGTATTTTTAAAAATTAGGAGAGATAATTATGTTAATCGATACACATGTCCATTTAAATGATGAGCAATACGATGATGATTTGAGTGAAGTGATTACACGTGCTAGAGAAGCAGGTGTTGATCGTATGTTTGTAGTTGGTTTTAACAAATCGACAATTGAACGCGCGATGAAATTAATCGATGAGTATGATTTTTTATATGGCATTATCGGTTGGCATCCAGTTGACGCAATTGATTTTACAGAAGAACACCTGGAATGGATTGAATCTTTAGCTCAGCATCCAAAAGTGATTGGTATTGGTGAAATGGGATTAGATTATCACTGGGATAAATCTCCTGCAGATGTTCAAAAGGAAGTTTTTAGAAAGCAAATTGCTTTAGCTAAGCGTTTGAAGTTACCAATTATCATTCATAACCGTGAAGCAACTCAAGACTGTATCGATATCTTATTGGAGGAGCATGCTGAAGAGGTAGGCGGGATTATGCATAGCTTTAGTGGTTCTCCAGAAATTGCAGATATTGTAACTAATAAGCTGAATTTTTATATTTCATTAGGTGGACCTGTGACATTTAAAAATGCTAAACAGCCTAAAGAAGTTGCTAAGCATGTGTCAATGGAGCGTTTGCTAGTTGAAACCGATGCACCGTATCTCTCGCCACATCCGTATAGAGGGAAGCGAAATGAACCGGCGAGAGTAACTTTAGTAGCTGAACAAATTGCTGAATTAAAAGGCTTATCTTATGAAGAAGTGTGCGAACAAACAACTAAAAATGCAGAGAAATTGTTTAATTTAAATTCATAAAGTTAAAAGTGAGAAAGATCACCGCCATAAATGTAAACGATGCTATATTCGTTTAATATGCTATGGTTCTTTCTCACTTTTTTAAATTAAAATATCGTACATGTGCAATACGTACGATAGAGATGGTTAGAGCTTTGAAATTAAGAATTGTAGGAAGGCGTTTTAAATGAAAATCAATGAGTTTATAGTTGTAGAAGGACGAGATGATACTGAGCGTGTTAAACGAGCTGTTGAATGTGATACGATTGAAACGAATGGTAGTGCCATCAACGAACAAACTTTAGAAGTAATTAGAAATGCTCAACAAAGTCGAGGCGTTATTGTATTAACAGATCCAGATTTCCCAGGAGATAAAATTAGAAGTACAATTACTGAACATGTCAAAGGTGTTAAACATGCGTATATTGATAGAGAAAAAGCTAAAAATAAAAAAGGGAAAATTGGTGTTGAACATGCCGACTTAATTGATATTAAAGAAGCGTTAATGCATGTTAGTTCACCCTTTGATGAAGCTTATGAATCAATTGATAAATCTGTGCTAATAGAGTTGGGGTTAATCGTTGGGAAAGATGCAAGGCGCCGTAGAGAAATTTTAAGTAGAAAATTGCGAATCGGCCATTCCAATGGTAAGCAGTTATTGAAAAAGTTAAATGCATTTGGTTATACCGAAGCGGATGTAAGGCAAGCTTTAGAAGATGAATGAGGAAGTGAAAATGTTGGATAATAAAGATATTGCAACACCATCAAGAACGCGAGCGTTGTTAGATAAATATGGCTTTAATTTTAAAAAAAGTTTAGGACAGAACTTTTTGATAGATGTGAATATCATTAATAATATCATTGATGCAAGTGATATTGATGCACAAACTGGGGTGATTGAAATTGGTCCAGGTATGGGGTCGTTGACAGAACAATTGGCCAGACATGCTAAAAGAGTATTGGCATTTGAAATTGATCAACGTTTAATACCTGTATTAAATGATACTCTATCACCTTATGATAATGTGACGGTGATTAATGAAGATATTTTAAAAGCGAATATTAAAGAAGCTGTTGAAAATCATTTACAAGATTGCGAAAAAATAATGGTTGTTGCAAACCTGCCGTACTATATTACGACGCCAATTTTATTAAATTTAATGCAACAAGATATACCAATTGATGGCTACGTGGTGATGATGCAAAAAGAAGTGGGCGAACGCTTAAATGCTGAAGTAGGTTCAAAAGCATATGGTTCATTATCAATTGTCGTACAATACTATACAGAGACTAGTAAAGTATTAACGGTACCTAAATCTGTATTTATGCCACCACCTAATGTTGATTCAATAGTTGTAAAACTGATGCAGAGAACTGAACCGTTAGTAACAGTAGATAACGAGGAAGCATTCTTTAAGTTAGCAAAAGCAGCATTTGCACAAAGAAGAAAGACAATTAACAATAACTATCAAAATTATTTTAAAGATGGTAAACAACACAAAGAAGTGATTTTACAATGGTTGGAACAAGCAGGTATTGATCCAAGACGTCGCGGTGAAACGCTATCTATTCAAGATTTTGCTAAATTGTATGAAGAAAAGAAAAAATTCCCTCAATTAGAAAATTAAATGATTGACAAAGCAAAGCACTATTGTTAAAATTTAAATTTTGTTTGACGAAAACGCTGCAAATATGGTATTATGTAACTTGTAGCGAGGTGGAGCAATATGCCAAAATCAATTTTGGACATCAAAAATTCTATTGATTGTCATGTAGGAAATCGTATTGTACTGAAAGCCAATGGAGGCCGTAAGAAAACAATAAAACGTTCTGGAATTTTAAAAGAAACATATCCGTCAGTTTTCATTGTTGAGTTAGATCAAGACAAACACAACTTTGAGAGAGTATCTTATACATACACTGATGTGTTAACTGAAAATGTTCAAGTTTCATTTGAAGAGGATAATCATCACGAATCAATTGCACACTAAATAAGACATATAGAGATGTTAGACGTTTCTTAGTATAAGAAGTAAATATTATGATAATTATTTGAGTGTTGGGCGTTATGTTCAATACTCTTTTTATTTACAAAATGTTTAACACTGATGTTTCGCTTATAGATTTTTCAGTAAATGGATACTTGTATTTATAAACACAAATACAAGTAAATACTAAGTAATTAGATGGAGAAAATTACTTTTTTATTAAAAAAACACTAAAAAACAAATTAAAATGTCAAATATTAATTCTCTTTATGTTAAAATCATCATATTAAGATAACGAAAAGAGGGCGGAAAATGATATATGAAACGGCACCAGCCAAAATTAATTTTACGCTCGATACACTTTTTAAAAGAAATGATGGCTATCATGAGATTGAAATGATAATGACAACAGTTGATTTAAATGATCGTTTAACTTTTCATAAAAGAAAAGATCGAAAGATAGTTGTTGAGATTGAACATAATTATGTGCCTTCTAATCATAAAAATCTCGCATATCGTGCAGCGCAACTATTTATTGAGCAATATCAACTAAAGCAAGGTGTAACAATTTCTATCGATAAAGAAATACCTGTTTCTGCTGGCTTAGCTGGAGGTTCGGCTGATGCAGCAGCAACGTTAAGAGGATTGAATCGACTTTTTGATATAGGGGCGAGTTTGGAAGAATTGGCTCTACTAGGCAGTAAAATTGGGACAGATATTCCGTTTTGTATTTATAATAAAACTGCACTATGTACTGGAAGAGGAGAGAAAATCGAGTTTTTAAATAAACCACCTTCAGCTTGGGTGATTCTTGCTAAACCAAACTTAGGCATATCATCACCAGATATATTTAAGTTGATCAATTTAGATAAGCGTTACGACGTACATACGAAAATGTGTTATGAGGCCTTAGAAAATCGAGATTATCAACAATTATGTCAAAGTTTGTCTAATCGATTAGAGCCAATTTCTGTTTCAAAACACCCACAAATCGATAAATTAAAAAATAATATGTTGAAAAGTGGTGCAGATGGTGCGTTAATGAGTGGAAGCGGACCGACTGTGTATGGGCTAGCACGAAAAGAAAGCCAAGCAAAAAATATTTATAATGCAGTTAACGGTTGTTGTAATGAAGTGTACTTAGTTAGACTATTAGGATAGAAGGGTTGAAAAGATGAGATATAAACGAAGCGAGAGAATTGTTTTTATGACGCAATATTTGATGAACCATCCGAATAAATTGATTCCATTAACTTTTTTTGTGAAAAAATTTAAACAGGCGAAATCTTCAATAAGTGAAGATGTCCAAATTATAAAAAATACATTCCAAAAAGAAAAGTTAGGTACAGTAATTACTACTGCTGGCGCAAGTGGTGGTGTTACGTATAAACCAATGATGAGTAAAGAAGAGGCGACTGAAGTTGTTAATGAGGTCATTACTCTATTAGAAGAGAAAGAACGTTTGTTACCTGGCGGGTATTTATTTTTATCAGATTTGGTAGGTAATCCATCGCTACTAAACAAAGTTGGTAAGTTAATTGCCAGTATTTACATGGAAGAAAAATTAGATGCTGTTGTTACCATTGCGACAAAAGGTATTTCATTGGCAAATGCGGTTGCTAATATTTTAAATTTACCAGTAGTAGTGATTAGAAAAGACAACAAGGTGACTGAAGGTTCTACAGTTTCAATTAATTACGTTTCAGGATCTTCAAGAAAAATAGAGACAATGGTACTTTCGAAGAGAACTTTAGCAGAAAATTCAAATGTTTTAGTTGTCGATGATTTTATGAGGGCTGGTGGCTCTATTAATGGTGTTATGAATTTAATGAATGAGTTTAAAGCCCATGTAAAAGGGGTATCAGTACTTGTAGAATCAAAAGAAGTTAAACAAAGATTGATTGAAGATTATACTTCCTTAGTGAAATTATCTGATGTAGATGAATATAATCAAGAGTTTAACGTAGAACCTGGCAACAGTTTATCTAAGTTTTCATAAAAGGAGTTTTAGTATTATGAAAATCATTAACACAACAAGATTACCGGAAGCACTTGGACCATATTCGCATGCAACAGTTGTGAATGGTATGGTTTATACTTCTGGTCAGATTCCATTGAATGTTGATGGGAAAATCGTAAGCGCTGATGTTCAAGCACAGACAAAACAAGTTTTAGAAAATTTAAAGGTTGTTTTGGAAGAAGCAGGATCTGATTTGAATTCTGTTGCGAAAGCGACCATTTTCATTAAAGATATGAATGATTTCCAAAAAATAAATGAAGTGTATGGTCAATATTTTAATGAACACAAGCCAGCGCGTAGTTGTGTAGAGGTTGCGCGTTTGCCAAAAGATGTGAAAGTAGAAATTGAATTAGTAAGTAAAATTAAGGAATTATAATTTTCGATTAATATGTTTAATCAAGCTTCTAAATAAAACAGAGAGATATATACTATAGGGGGGCTCACTACATGAAAGTGACAGATGTAAGACTTAGAAAAATACAAACAGATGGACGAATGAAAGCACTCGTTTCCATTACATTAGATGAAGCTTTCGTAATTCATGATTTACGTGTAATTGAAGGAAACTCTGGCTTGTTCGTTGCAATGCCAAGTAAACGTACACCAGATGGTGAATTCCGCGACATCGCGCATCCTATTAATTCAGATATGAGACAAGAAATTCAAGATGCAGTGATGAAAGTATATGATGAAACAGATGAAGTAGTACCAGATAAAAACGCTACATCAGAAGATTCAGAAGAAGCTTAATCAATTTTATATTTAGCGATGTAATACATTTGCAATAAGTTGATTTGATACTGTCGATAAAGCATAAAGCTTTGTCGGCAGTTTTTTTAGTTTGTATTAATGTTTTTTTATTTTTAATGAAAGGCTAATAAATATATACGTTAACAGATTATGATGATATGAAAATTATTGATTCATTGCTGATAAAAATTGTGTTTGAATGATGCTCGTATTTTTGAAGTAAGAAAAAAGTTGTTTTTAAAATTACAACGAATTAAAAACAATGCCTTTTATATGTTGAAAGAGTATTGCAGATTAAATTATAATAATGACGAAGTGTAAAATTTAATGGGGGTTAATGTTCATGCGAAGACACGCGATAATTTTGGCAGCAGGTAAAGGCACAAGAATGAAATCTAAAAAGTATAAAGTGCTACACGAGGTTGCTGGGAAACCTATGGTCGAACATGTATTGGAAAGTGTGAAAGGCTCTGGTGTCGATCAAGTTGTAACCATCGTAGGACATGGTGCTGAAAGTGTAAAAGGACATTTAGGCGAGCGTTCTTTATACAGTTTTCAAGAGAAACAACTCGGTACTGCGCATGCAGTGCAAATGGCGAAATCACACTTAGAAGACAAGGAAGGTACGACAATCGTTGTATGTGGTGACACACCGCTCATCACAAAGGAAACATTAGAAACATTGATTGCGCATCATGAGGATGCTAATGCTCAAGCAACTGTATTATCTGCATCGATTCAACAACCATATGGATACGGAAGAATCGTTCGAAATGCGTCAGGTCGTTTAGAACGCATAGTTGAAGAGAAAGATGCAACGCAAGCTGAAAAGGATATTAATGAAATTAGTTCAGGTATTTTTGCGTTTAATAATAAAACGTTGTTTGAAAAATTAACACAAGTGAAAAATGATAATGCGCAAGGTGAATATTACCTCCCTGATGTATTGTCGTTAATTTTAAATGATGGCGGCATCGTAGAAGTGTATCGTACCAATGATGTTGAAGAAATCATGGGTGTAAATGATCGTGTAATGCTTAGTCAGGCTGAGAAGGCGATGCAACGTCGTACGAATCATTATCACATGCTAAATGGTGTGACAATCATCGATCCTGACAGCACTTTTATTGGTCCAGACGTTACAATTGGTAGTGATACAGTCATTGAACCAGGCGTACGAATTAATGGTCGTACAGAAATTGGCGAAGATGTTGTTATTGGTCAGTACTCTGAAATTAACAATAGTACGATTGAAAATGGTGCATGTATTCAACAGTCTGTTGTTAATGATGCTAGCGTAGGAGCTAATACTAAGGTCGGACCGTTTGCGCAATTGAGACCAGGCGCGCAATTAGGTGCAGATGTTAAGGTTGGAAATTTTGTAGAAATTAAAAAAGCAGATCTTAAAGATGGTGCCAAGGTTTCACATTTAAGTTATATTGGCGATGCTGTAATTGGCGAACGTACTAATATTGGTTGCGGAACGATTACAGTTAACTATGATGGTGAAAATAAATTTAAAACTATCGTCGGCAAAGATTCATTTGTAGGTTGCAATGTTAATTTAGTAGCACCTGTAACAATTGGTGATGATGTATTGGTGGCAGCTGGTTCCACAATCACAGATGACGTACCAAATGACAGTTTAGCTGTGGCAAGAGCAAGACAAACAACAAAAGAAGGATATAGGAAATAATCATTTACGTATTTAAAATGACTAGGATAAAAGGATAATCCTATGTAATATTAATGTAATCTTTATGATTTAATGATTCACATAGTAATGGAGTTACATTTTATATATAATAGTAATTGCGTAAGTAAATAATTGGAGGACTATAAATGTTAAATAATGAATATAAGAATTCGTCATTAAAGATTTTTTCATTGAAAGGAAACGAAGCATTAGCGCAAGAAGTTGCTGACCAAGTAGGAATTGAACTAGGTAAATGTTCAGTTAAACGTTTTAGTGATGGAGAAATTCAAATTAATATCGAAGAGAGTATTCGTGGTTGTGACGTATTTATTATTCAACCAACATCATATCCTGTGAATCTACATTTAATGGAATTATTAATTATGATTGATGCTTGTAAACGTGCTTCTGCAGCAACAATCAATATTGTAGTGCCATATTATGGATATGCAAGACAAGATAGAAAAGCCCGTAGCCGTGAGCCAATCACTGCTAAATTAGTTGCAAACTTAATCGAAACAGCTGGCGCAACTCGTATGATTGCGTTAGACTTACATGCACCACAAATTCAAGGATTCTTTGATATTCCAATTGACCACTTAATGGGTGTGCCAATTCTTGCTAAACATTTCAAAGATGATCCGAATATTAACCCAGAAGAATGTGTCGTTGTTTCACCAGACCATGGCGGTGTTACACGTGCACGTAAATTAGCTGACATTTTAAAAACTCCAATTGCAATTATAGATAAACGTCGTCCTAGACCAAATGTTGCTGAAGTGATGAACATTGTTGGTGAGATTGAAGGACGTACGGCAATTATTATTGACGATATTATTGATACAGCAGGTACAATCACTTTAGCTGCACAAGCATTAAAAGATAAAGGTGCTAAAGAAGTATATGCTTGTTGTACACACCCTGTTTTATCAGGACCGGCTAAAGAACGTATCGAAAATTCTGCTATAAAAGAATTAATCGTAACAAACTCAATTCATTTAGATGAAGATCGCAAACCATCTAACACTAAAGAATTATCTGTTGCTGGTTTAATCGCACAAGCTATCATTCGTGTATACGAAAGAGAATCAGTTAGCGTATTATTTGACTAATATTTAAAAGGCGTTTGACGAACATATTCCAAACGTGTATAATAGTTTCGTTCGTGATTATACGAATAAATAAACACTTGCAAGCAACGATGATGTTGATGGGTAAGTGAGGTGCTCGTTTTGAGCAAAAATGAAAGGTGGAAATGAGAATGGCTTCATTAAAGTCAATCATCCGTCAAGGTAAACAAACACGTTCAGATCTTAAACAATTAAGAAAATCTGGTAAAGTACCAGCAGTAGTATACGGTTACGGTACTAAAAACGTGTCAGTTAAAGTTGATGAAGTAGAATTCATCAAAGTTATCCGTGAAGTAGGTCGTAACGGTGTTATCGAATTAGGCGTTGGTTCTAAAACTATCAAAGTTATGGTTGCAGACTACCAATTCGATCCACTTAAAAACCAAATTACTCACATTGACTTCTTAGCAATCAATATGAGTGAAGAACGTACTGTTGAAGTACCAGTTCAATTAGTTGGTGAAGCAGTAGGCGCTAAAGAAGGCGGCGTAGTTGAACAACCATTATTCAACTTAGAAGTAACTGCTACTCCAGACAATATTCCAGAAGCAATCGAAGTAGACATTACTGAATTAAACATTAACGACAGTTTAACTGTTGCTGATGTTAAAGTAACTGGCGACTTCAAAATCGAAAACGATTCAGCTGAATCAGTTGTAACAGTAGTTGCTCCAACTGAAGAACCAACTGAAGAAGAAATCGAAGCTATGGAAGGCGAACAACAAACTGAAGAACCAGAAGTTGTTGGCGAAAGCAAAGAAGACGAAGAAAAAACTGAAGAGTAATTTTAATCTGTTACATTAAAGTTTTTATACTTTGTTTAACAAGCACTGTGCTTATTTTAATATAAGCATGGTGCTTTTTGTGTTATTATAAAGCTTAATTAAACTTTATTGCTTTGTAATAAAGTTTAATTAATTTTAGTGAGTAAAAGACATTAAACTCAACAATGATACATCATAAAAATTTTAATGTACTCGATTTTAAAATACATACTTACTAAGCTAAAGAATAATGATAATTGATGGCAATGGCGGAAAATAGATGTTGTCATTATAATAATAAATGAAACAATTATGTTGGAGGTAAACACGCATGAAATGTATTGTAGGTCTAGGTAATATAGGTAAACGTTTTGAACTTACAAGACATAATATCGGCTTTGAAGTCGTTGATTATATTTTAGAGAAAAATAATTTTTCATTAGATAAACAAAAGTTTAAAGGTGCATATACAATTGAACGAATGAACGGAGATAAAGTGTTATTTATCGAACCAATGACAATGATGAATTTGTCAGGAGAAGCAGTTGCACCGATTATGGATTATTACAATGTTAATCCAGAAGATTTAATTGTCTTATATGATGATTTAGATTTAGAACAAGGACAAGTTCGCTTAAGACAAAAAGGAAGTGCGGGCGGTCACAATGGTATGAAATCAATTATTAAAATGCTTGGTACAGACCAATTTAAACGTATTCGTATTGGTGTGGGAAGACCAACGAATGGTATGACGGTACCTGATTATGTTTTACAACGCTTTTCAAATGATGAAATGGTAACGATGGAAAAAGTTATCGAACACGCAGCACGCGCAATTGAAAAGTTTGTTGAAACATCACGATTTGACCATGTTATGAATGAATTTAATGGTGAAGTGAAATAATGACAATATTGACAACGCTTATAAAAGAAGATAATCATTTTCAAGACCTTAATCAGGTATTTGGACAAGCAAACACACTAGTAACTGGTCTTTCCCCGTCAGCTAAAGTGTCGATGATTGCTGAAAAATATGCACAAAGTAATCAACAGTTATTATTAATTACCAATAATTTATACCAAGCAGATAAATTAGAAACAGATTTACTTCAATTTATAGATGCTGAAGAATTGTATAAGTATCCTGTGCAAGATATTATGACCGAAGAGTTTTCAACACAAAGCCCTCAACTGATGAGTGAACGTATTAGAACTTTAACTGCGTTAGCTCAAGGTAAGAAAGGGTTATTTATCGTTCCTTTAAATGGTTTGAAAAAGTGGTTAACTCCTGTTGAAATGTGGCAAAATCACCAAATGACATTGCGTGTTGGTGAGGATATCGATGTGGACCAATTTCTTAACAAATTAGTTAATATGGGGTACAAACGGGAATCCGTGGTATCGCATATTGGTGAATTCTCATTGCGAGGAGGTATTATCGATATCTTTCCGCTAATTGGGGAACCAATCAGAATTGAGCTATTTGATACCAAAATTGATTCTATTCGGGATTTTGATGTTGAAACGCAGCGTTCCAAAGATAATGTTGAAGAAGTCGATATCACAACTGCAAGTGATTATATCATTACTGAAGAAGTGATCAGCCATCTTAAAGAAGAGTTAAAAACTGCATATGAAAATACAAGACCCAAAATAGATAAATCAGTGCGCAATGATTTGAAAGAAACGTATGAAAGCTTTAAATTATTCGAAAGTACATACTTTGATCATCAAATACTACGTCGCTTAGTAGCGTTTATGTATGAAACACCTTCGACAATTATTGAGTATTTCCAAAAAGATGCAATCATTGCAGTTGATGAATTTAATCGTATTAAAGAAACTGAAGAAAGTTTAACAGTAGAGTCTGATT
>NZ_JACYHC010000477.1:0-4565 GCF_017152085.1 Staphylococcus sp. EG-SA-2 | reverse complement strand
TCTAAAACCTTTCTTACGGTATCTTTTTCCTTCATGCTTAAATTCATATTGCCATTTTTTACCATCGTAACAACGTGTTTTCATGCGTTCCCTCCTCAAAATTGGCAAAAAATAATAAGGGTAGGCGGGCTACCCTGTGGAATCAATTATCATTATTTATAATTTCAGAAACTCTATCATTGTATTCTCTTTGTGACAGACCATGATAGTCTTTTTGCATTGAAAGCTCTTCAATTTGTTTTTGAGCCTGCTCAGACATACCCTCTGTAGAAAAATCAGTGGGAGGCATATTATTTAAATCAACTTTTTGCTTTTTGTTTTGTTGAACTTGGACATTTTGCTGAGGAACACTATTTTGTGGTATCTGTTGTTGCGGTTGTTGAACCGATTGCTCTTGTGATTGGGGTTGTTCAACGGTTTGATTGTCTGGTTGTTGTTGTGTTGCAACTTCTTTTTCCTTATCTTTTTTCGATTTATTTTCCTTTTCCTTCTCAATTTTCTTTTCTTTTGATTTAACTTCTTTTTTAGATTCTTCCTGATTCTCATCATTTCCACATGCACTTAACACTAACGTGCTCACTAATAATAAACCTAACAATCTTTTCATTCTCATTTCTCCTTTGCTTACTTTTTATATTAAAACTCCATATAGGCGCTATTAATCAATACGTTTTCACACTAGTAGGCGTTTTTTTGTTTAGTAAAATCATAATGAATCTTCTTTGGTTAACTTATCGCCATCTAATTTTTGTGAAATAAATTCCAAGTATTTACGCGCATTATGTGACGATAAATCTTTAGGTAACTCATAAGTGAATGGTTGATTACCACTAGTTAAAACTTCGTATATTACAGTTTCTCTTTTTATTTTGCAATTAGTTATTTTCATTATAAACTTCCTTTCAAACACTGCTGAAATAGACGTCTTTTTTAAATAAGCATAATTAATACTTCAATTCTTTAATCCACATATATTTAAAAGTGAGGTAGTAGGTAATAAATATAAGACTTAAAGTTAAGATTGCTTTTTTCATGTTTCATAATTAAAACCTCTGTAAATTTAAGGTTAGTATTATGAAATAATGGATTGGTTTATTCTTTAGTACTAACTTCGTAGTAAATTATATAGTTCGCTAAATTGTATTTATCTACTATATTTTTGGAATAAACAATTTCCTTTTCTTTCTTCAGTAAATTATAAAAATCTACATCATTTTCGTTAGCTGATTCTATTTTGGTGATATCAGATTGTCTAACGATTCTTTTAGATCTGTCAAGGTATATAAATTTCCCTGATTTAGAATTAGTCTTTTTATTCACACCGACGTAAATTGAAAGTAATATACTTTTTCCAAAAACAGCATCACTGTGATTATGGTTTTCATCTTCTATAACTAAGAATACATGCTTTTTTGTAAAAATTTTTTTGATCATCGTTATTATTCCTTTATTAAATTTATTAAGTCTTCTTCATTTAAAAATTGAATTTTTGCACCATTTCCAACATATTCTCGAGCTTTTCGTTGTTTTGAAACTAGTCCGTTCACATCTTTATATTTATCATCTTGAACACCTTCGACTAAAATATCTGTTTTTGCAGTTACGTCACTTCTGATATAAGCTCCTTTCTTTCTAGTTAATATCATTAAATCTTGTTTTTCAGTGTCAAAATTACCTGTAAAAACAACATTTTTATCTTTTAAAATAGGGATTACACTTTCCACTTCTATTTTATTAATCTCAGATATTTTCATATGAATTTTTTGAAATCCTGAATCGAAAAGTTTAGTTGGAGAGTTAGAATATTTGCTAAATCTAATGTATTGCTTAGGCATATAATGTATTAATTTTAATACACTATAATGCTGATTGTTTTTAGCGAGTGATATCAACATCTTCGATAAAGCTAGCACGTCAAATTTAGCAGAATGTAATTTTTCTTTATCGATATCATATAAGCTACACAAATTTTCTAATTTAAAACTAGAGATTGCGTGGAAGCTTCTAAAGATATTTATACTATCGACATACATGAAGTTTGGAACAGGTAAGTCATAATAATTATTAGTATTTTTTAATACTGAAATATCAAAAAGTGCATTATGAGCAATAATTAAATGTGATTCTTTTAAAAGATAGAGAATTTCTTGGTAAATATCTGGATATTTAGGTGCTTTTAATATGACATCTTCAGGTATTTTATGTATTTTAGCGTTTTTCAAGTTATATCTATTATTAGGAGGATTAATATAAGATGAATAAACTTTTACTATTGATAAATCCTTAATTAAAGATACAGCAACTTCGCAAGGGCTGTTCATATGTTCATTCATAGTTTCAAAGTCTAAGACTGCAATATCATATTTTTTCATTTGCAAGTGCTCCTTTTATAAAATAACTTTTCCAATTAACCTCACACTTTCATTTCTATAAAAGTGTAGATCGTCGTAATCTTTATTTAGTGAAACTAGAGTCAATCTATCATCTTCAACAAAGACTTTCTTAACGTACGCTTCTTCTTCAATGATGAATATACCAATTTGTCCATTCTTTATATTGTGAGTTTTCTCCACAAATATGATTTCGCCATCTTTAAACATAGGTTCCATAGAATCACCATTTACTTTTAACGCTAAATCGTGTGTGGGGATAGGTCCTTTAACCATTTCAGTAAATAGCGTTTCATCGTGTAAACGTTCTCCTACACCAGCAGAGACGCAACCATTGACGTTAACTGGAGTTTTCTCCTGTTTATATGAATTAATATCTACAACGTTATCTCCTTTAGAATTCTGTTCTTCCAATTGTTCATTTGCATAGTTAAGTACGTTTTCTTGGCGGGGAGGTGTGAGTTTGTTGTATATGGAAGTGATGTCGTTATCGTCTTTGTATGTAGTATCTATGTCGCTTTTACCAACCTCGAAAACATCAGCTATCCTTTGTATAACGCCGTGAGAGGGGTTGGAACGTAAATTTAAATAATCGCTTAAAGTAGATGGTTTTATGTTAATGAGTTCAGCAAGTTTCTTTTGAGACATATTTGAATCGTTGAGAAATTTTCTAATGTTTTTGGCTATAATAATATTTCTTTCTTTGTTCATATTACTTACCTCCTTTTTTCTTATTATACGAAATTTTCATATCATAGTAAAGTTTTTTACGAAAAAAACGTATTTAATGTTGACAATACGAAAATTTCGTATTATATTAGGTTTACGAAAGGCGGTGACAACATGAAAACATTAAAAGAGTTGAGGACTGATTACGGATTGACTCAAAAAGAGTTAGGAGATTTATTTAAGGTCTCATCACGTACAATTCAAAATATGGAAAAAGACTCTACAAACATTAAAGATAGTTTACTTTCTAAGTATATGAGTGCTTTTAATGTTAAATATGATGATATTTTTTTAGGTAATGAATACGAAAATTTCGTATTTACGAATGATAAAAAGAAATCAATTATTTTAGCATTTAAAGAAAAACAAACATCTTAATAGGAGGAATAACAAATGAACATTCAAGAAGCAACGAAGCTAGCGATGGAGAAAGGAATAAGTATAAGGAGAGAGAATCAAGATGTGTATGGGATATTACCAACTAATTTGCAGCGTTATCAATGCCTAGTCGTATCTAGACACTATAAGAAAAAAAGACAAACCGCCGCCGGAAGGTGGCAGCCTAGCGCAGACGATTTAATAGCAGATGATTGGATTTTAGATTATTAATTTTTTCAAATCTCTAATTAAACCCATAAGTGTTTTGTAATCTTTTTTGGATTCTGATTCTGAGTAGGCGATACCTTCTCGAGAAAGAGCCATCTCAAGAAAACCGCCATCTTCAGCAGAAGCAATTACAAAATCTCTATGCTTTAATTCAAGAACTGCATCGATATAGTCTTCAAAATTAAAACCTAAAAAGAAAGCGTTAAATGAGGATTCATCACTACCGAAATAAGATGCAGAACGTTTAGACATACCTTCGTCAATTCTATCAAGGTAAATTGAATAAAGTTGTAAAAGGACAAATTTAGCTTCATCAGTCATAAGTCATTCACCTCCTTAATAGGAGTATAGCAGAAAGGAGCACAAACAATATGCAAGCATTACAAACAAAATCGAACATAGGCGAAATGTTCAACATACAAGAAAAAGAAAATGGAGAAATCGCAATCAGCGGTCGAGAACTTCATCAAGCATTAGAGGTTAAGACTCCATACAAAAAATGGTTTGAAAGAATGAGTGATTACGGATTTGAAGAAAATATCGATTATATAGTCACGGACATTTTTGTCCATAACCCACTAGGAGGTCGTCAGAATCAAACTGACCACGCACTCACACTAGACACTGCAAAAGAGATTGCAATGATTCAACGTAGTGAACCTGGCAAACGTGCAAGACAATACTTCATCCAAGTTGAAAAAGCATGGAATAGCCCAGAAATGATTATGCAACGTGCTTTAAAAATTGCTAACAACACAATCAATCAATTAGAAACAAAGATTGAACGTGATAAACCAAAAATTGTATTTGCAGATGCAGTAGCTACTACTAAGACATCAA
>NZ_JACYHC010000476.1:0-4567 GCF_017152085.1 Staphylococcus sp. EG-SA-2 | reverse complement strand
ACATAAAACTGAAGGAGCGATTACAATGGCGACTAAGAAAGATGTACATGATTTATTTTTAAATCATGTGAATTCAAACGCGGTTAAGACAAGAAAGATGATGGGAGAATATATTATTTATTATGATGGCGTGGTTATAGGTGGTTTGTATGATAATAGATTATTGGTCAAGGCGACTAAAAGTGCCCAGCAGAAATTGCAAGATAATACATTAGTTTCGCCATATCCAGGTTCTAAAGAAATGATATTAATTCTAGACTTTACCGAAGCAACAAATCTCACTGATTTATTTAAGACCATAAAAAATGATTTGAAAAAGTGAAGTAGTGAAGTGTGGGTGCAGAGAGAACTAAGCCCATCGATAAATGGTCGCTTGTTAAAGAAGAGTGACGGTCACTCTTCTTTATGTGCATATTTTATTTTGTCTGTTTTGTTAACAAGCAGCAGTGTAACAAATATGAGTAAGGATAAAATGAGTATAATATAGAAACCGAATTTATCATTAATTTCATTAATCCATCTTCCTAAAAATGGAGCAATGAAACTTTGCAGTAACAATGAAATTGACGTCCATATCGTAAATGAGCGACCGACATATTTATCTGAAACAGTGTTCATTATAGCTGTATTCATATAAATTCTGATTGATGAAATTGAGTAGCCTAGTATAAATGATCCTATGAATAAGTAAAATGCTGAGTTTATCCAAATAAATAGTGCTGAATTTATGACTAATATGAAATATAACAAAAATATCAATACTTTAGTTGAGATTTTCTTCGAAAGAATAGCTGAAATTAAACCTGCACATAATCCTCCAATGCCATATAACATATCTGAAAAACCAAATTGTACAGACGAAAGTTTTAAAACATTATAAACATATCCTGGTAATGATATGTTAAAGATCATTGTAAACACCATTGGTATGATTGAAATAACTCCAAAAATAAATATCATCATGTTGTCTTTTAAAAATTTCCATCCTAATAAATATTCTTGCAATAAGCTATTTGTTGATTCTTCCTCTGAATGAGTTGGTTTATCTACATGCAATCTAAATAACATAAAAATGCTGATTAGAAACATCATTATAGTCATCGCTATAATTAGAGTGAATCCATTTATTTTATATAATATTCCTGATAATCCACCTGCAATAAACATACCTGTTTGCAAACTAATCTCTAATAGAGAATTTGCATCTGTATATTGATCTGGTTTTAATATCTGTTTAACTAAACTTCTAGATGTTGCCATATACGTAGTCCAACCTATCCCATTAACAATCGCAAATCCAATCACTAAATAGGTCTCAAATCCTATCATTACGAGTGCTATGACAATGAGTAAATATAATATTACCTGAAGAAGATAGGTGATTAAAATAATATTTCGTCTATTATATTTATCGGCTAGTCCACCTATTATAGGAGAAGCTAAGAAACCGGATAATACATTTAAAGCTAACATAATACCTAATAGTTGGGAGTCGTTAGTTTTGTCGATTAAATACCAATTAGCCCCAACTGTACTAATTCCAACTCCGAATGCTGAAATTATTTCTGCTAAAAAGAACAATCTGAAGTTTTTAATTTTCAACAAATCAGTCATAAATATCACCTTTTTTCAATGCAAGATTTATATTTGCGAGCTCTTCTATAAATTGAGAGTCGTTTAAAATATCGAATGGTTTATTGCCTTCGCCGATCAAAAATCTATAGTTAGTAATATTCATAAACTCAAATATTAATTTGAATTGGTTGACTAAAGGTTGTGCTTTGGTATGCGGATTGTCGCCACCTATGATTAAAATCAAATACTTTTTTTGTGACATGATTTCTTTGAAGTTGTCTATTTGCGTATCTCGCAATGACTCGGTCCATCTATCAATGAAGAGTTTTAAAGACGCACTCATGGAGTACCAATAGAGTGGTGTTGAAAAAATAATAATATCTGATTCTAAAACTTTGATTAAAATTTGTTCGTAATCATCATTATGAAAGTTGGCACCTTTGCTATGACGATTATCTGTAACCTTTTCAATGTTGCTTTGATATAAATTCACAAAGTTGACTTTTAAATTCTTCAATAGATTCTCTACTGCGATAGCTGAATTGCCATCTTTTCTACTACTTCCAAATAAACAAGTAATCATAGTCATAACTCCTTTCGATTTACCTTTATAATAATATTTAATATATTATTATTAAATCAGAATTCTTAGAATTCAGGATTCGATAAAAGGGAACCCTAAAGGAGGTACTACTTTGAACTTAAACATTTTAAAATCATTTTTAGTAACTAGTGAAACAAAGAACCTTACTAAAGCATCAGAGTTACTTAACTATTCACAGTCAACTGTATCTACACATATTGAAAAATTAGAAAGGCAATTAGATGTTAAATTATTTTATAGAAAAAAATATGGTATGGAACTAACGGAAGAAGGCTTAGCATACGTTAAATACGCTAAAGTGATTTTAGATAGTAATAGCGAATACGAGAGAGAAATAAAAGGACTTTACAATAAGAAGGTAAATATAAGTATTAACATGCAAGAAAGTCAGTATTTGTATCGCTACTATAATAAGATTAGTGAATGGTTAGCTGAACACCCATATGTAAACTTGAAGTTTAAATCCGCACATTCTAATTTCTATATTAAAGAAGAAATTGCTAATTTCAAATCGGATATTAGCCTTATCACAGACGAAAAGATTATTAATAGTAACTTAACTGCTATTCCTATAACTGAAGAACGTTTAATATTTGTTACTAACAAAGAGATGAAAGATTTCAAATTAAACGATATTCAAAACCATACATTACTTGTTACTGAAAAAGGGTGTAGTTACAGAGAACAGTTAGAAATGATTTTATATAAATATAGCTTTTCAACAAAACAAATGATTGAATTTCTAGGAATTGAGTCATTAAAAAAACACTTGAAAAATTCAGGTGGGATTGCGCTATTGCCGGAATTTATTGTTGCAGATGAATTAGAAAATAAAAGTTTGTTTCAAATAGACGTAGATGTCGATATTCCGAATTTAGAAACAACATTGATAATTAATCCTGAATCGAATAAGCAAGTACTTGAATCTTTTGTAAAAGATGTTTTTTTATAATTATTGGTGAAAACGTGTAGTTATGGTGAAACTCAAAGATAATAATTTAAATGAGATGTTAATGAAAAAGTAATTCAATATAAAAACAGGTGATTTATATCTTTAATAAGGATTATTTCTAGTTGAAATTTCAAATTGCGGGCATTCATTTTCAAAATAGTAAAGAATTTAATAGATGAAAACCTTTGAATCATACTAGTTAGTATGGATTGATTAATATTTTAACCTGCTAAATGAGTAGCTTATGTATTTTAAATAGCTGTCATCTAGCAGGTTCTTTATTATTAATAAGTTCAGATAAATTATTTTAGTCTGTTTTCTAATGTTGATAATAATAACTTTAAATCTGTACTTTCATTGTGAGATATATAGTACATCATAAATTTTTATATTTGGATTGAGACTCTTTGGAAGATTTTCAATAAATGAATATTTCACAAACTTCCACTTATCAGGATTATAAATTATAATTTCTGCAACTGCATTATCGAAGATTCTAAACAATTTTTTGATTTCTATTTCTTTTAGAGATAAAGTAGGGAAAATGTCGATATATTCTTCAAGCGCATAAAGACTATGTTTAACAGAATCGGTTATGTTCATTGAATATATCACACCAATATTTATATTTTGCCATCCAAAAGAAGAAATAACATTATCATAAAATCCATTGAATATAAATTCAGTCATCCCCTCTGAACTTCTCCATAAATATAATGGTGAATAAGTATTTGTAATGCAATTAGTAGTTGTTTGACTTATTAAATAAGCTTTTATAATTAAATTTTTAAATCCATCAGTCTTATAACCATTTAATCGAACTCTATCTCTAATTATTTCCATATTGTAATCACTAGGCAACTTAACATGATATTGCATTGCATGCATTTAGCATACCCCCTTTTATAAAAAGGATAGCAATAATAAGTAAAATCTCATATTATCCAATTGTGATATAGTTATCATAAAAAGTGATAGGTGATTAAATTGAACTTTAATGATTTGGAAATTTTTATAACTGTATGTGAAGAAGCATCTATCAATAAAGCTGCAATTAAACTTAGATATGCACAATCTAATATATCTCAAAGAATTAGCAAGCTTGAAAATGAATTAGGTGTAGTTTTGCTTTTTAGAAATCAAAAAGGTGCTAAGGCAACTAAAGCAGGCGAAGAATTCTTAGCGTATAGCAAAAAAGTATTAAGAGATACAGAGACTATAAAAAATAAAATGAAAAATAATACTATGTCTATTTTATGCTCAGAACTGTTATTTAATTATTTATCTGAGAGCGAAGAAATTATGATGTCGAATAACTCAATTAATTTTATTTCTAGTGGAAATATTAGAAAAGCTATAGAAAAAAATAATTATGATAAGGTTATTTCATTCATAAAAATTAACGACTCAAATTATAGACTTAGTAATGTTGATAC
>NZ_JACYHC010000475.1:0-4584 GCF_017152085.1 Staphylococcus sp. EG-SA-2 | reverse complement strand
CCAATAACTTGTCTTGCTAATTTTTGCATTAAATACGATTCTTCATTCGTCGCTTTAGAAGAAGAAATGAATGATAGTGCATCTGGGCCATACTTTTCTTTAATAGATGTAAAATTATCTGCAATGACATTTAAAGCTTCATCCCATTCTACTTCATGGAACTCACCATTTTTCCTTACTAGTGGTTTAGTTAAGCGTTGATCTGAATTAATATGTCCCCATGAAAACTTACCTTTAACACAAGTCGCAATTTTATTTGCTGGAGAATCATGTGATGGTTGTACTTTTAAAATTTCTCTATCTTTAGTCCAAACTTCAAATGAACAACCCACACCACAATAAGTACACACTGTTTTAGTTTTCTTAATACGCTCTTTACGCATTTCTGCTTCTGAATCTGAGATTGCAAATAGTGGACCATAACCAGGTTCTGCTTTTTTAGTTAAATCAATCATTGCTGCTAATGAACCAGGTTCCGTATCAGTCATATAACCCGCATTACCTTCCATATTCACTTCCATCATGGCATTACATGGACATACAGTTGCGCATTGACCACAAGATACACATGACGATTCATTAATTGGTACATCATTATCCCAAATAACACGTGGATGTTCACGATCCCAATCAATTCTAATAGTTTCATTCACTTCGATATCTTGACATGCTTCTACACAACGCCCACATAAGATACATTGATTTGGATCATAACGATAAAATGGGCCATAATCCTTTTCATATGGCTTCTCTTTATATTCATACGTTTGATGCTGAAGCCCCCATGCATCCATCGTATTATGAATTTCACAATCACCATTATTATAATCACATACTGTACAATACAGCATATGCTTTTCTAAAATTCGATCAAGCGCTTCTTTTTGAGCATCTTTCACATCATTGTTCACAGTATTTACAGTCATTGGACGATCAATCACCGTACTACATGAACGTTCAATTTTACCGTCAATCTCAACAGTACATGTATCACATGTTTGAATTGGTCCCATCGACTCGTTATAACAAATTGAAGGTACAAAAGTATCTTGTGATTTAATAAATTCAAGTAAATTCGTACCTGGTTCTACAAGATAATCTTTTCCATCAAGTGTAACCACCAAATGTTCTTGCATATTACTCACCCCGTCTATATATATTTTCCGTAAATGACTTTTAATAAATTGCTCATATCCACCTAAAATAACGATGCCCCACACATCTTTCAGATAGAATTAATTTAATTGTATTACTTTATGTACTAGTTGTTAAGTGAAATTTTGTATTTTGCCTTTTTACAATCATTTTTATTTGAAATATTTTGCGCGAAATTAAATCATCTTTTTGTTTAATTGAAAATAATTATCATTATTAGTTTTCCAATTATCTATTTCACGCTTTTCAGTCATATCTTTCACAACCTTATTAATGACAATACTTAATAATCACCTCACCTAAAAATCGTTATACTATTTATAAATACCCTTTTTCTGAAAATTAATAACCCAAGTTTGATAAATATCTACTACCATTTAGAAGGTAATATTTATCTTTAAATTAAATTTGTAATGGATTAATTTATAAAAATCAAATCAGGCATTAAATAAAATAGCCCATAAATACAAAGTGTTATCACCTTCTATTTACGGGCTATTAGTTCTATTCGTTATTCTATTTACAGATCATTCTATCTAATTAATTTGTGTACAATTTTGATAACTTATTTTCCCTTAGTTTACTACTCTAGATTATCTTTTAATAACTTAGTACTTTCAGCTTTTGACTGCTCACTAGGAATGAAGTAGTACAATCCGTCACTTTGAATGCCGCCTTGACCACTCAATTGATGTTTATTAATCGTGTCATTAGCATCTTTATAATTGCTTCTAATCGTATTCAAATCACCTAATGTTAAATCTGTTTTAACATTATTTTGAATTTCATTCATTAGACTATTAAAATGTGTAATCGATGATGGGCTTGCAATCTTATTGGCCATCGCTTCAAGCACAATTTGCTGACGTTGTTGTCGACCAAAGTCACCACCAGCACCTTCTTCTTTACGACTTCTAATAAACTTCAATGCTTGATCACCATTTACATGTGTCTGCTGTCCTTTTGTAAAACGAACACCATCAACAGTGAATGTATCATTACTTACTACATCAACACCGCCGATGCTATCTATCATATTATGCAAACCATCCATATCGATTGTCGCATAATGATCAATTGGCACATTCATTAATTTTTCAAGTGATTTAACAGCCATATTTGGTCCACCATATGCATAGGCATGTGCAATTTTTTCAGTAGTACCACGGCCAACAATTTCCGCTCTTGTATCACGCGGTATACTTACTATTTCAGTTTTCTTCGTTTTAGGGTTGATAGATAAAATCATAATACTATCACTACGCTCTCCGCCACCCTTTTTCTTACGATCAGCATCTGAATCGACACCAAATAAAGCGATTGTGAATGGATCACCATCGTTTAAACTCACTTTTTTATCTCTTAATTCTGAATGATTGCGATCTAACGGATTGTGTATCTTATTACCAGTAATAAAAATTTTAGCAGCTACATACACAACAGCTACAATCGCTAAGATTACTAAAATACCGAATACCCATAAAAATATTTTTTTCGGTAGGCTCATTTTACTTTTAGACGAACGTTTCAATCCCACCACTCCTTTACTATTCCTTACATACTTTGTCTGTTTTCTCTATTTATTATATAGTAAAATAATTTTTTTACTATACTTCTGTAGACGTATAACTATTTTTTATCATTTTTTATCTCTAGAGAATATCTATCTGTATTTTTGATAACCACCATTTGCATTTAAAATTTTAAGTACCGTTTCATGACATGCTTTATTACTTATAATAAAAGGTGCACCCTTTAAATGATCAATTGCCTTACCATCTAAAGTCGTCATTTTTAGATTCAATAGTTCTGCAAATAAAAACTGTGCAGCAATGTCCCAAGGTTTAGGATTTGTATTAATATGTGCCCCAAATTGACCTTTTGCCACTCGCATAGAATCTAATCCGCAAGCACCAACTAAACGATAACTAAATGAGGCGTCAAATAAATCTTGCACCGTATCTAGATTCATCACTTGTGCATTAAACGATATAATAGCGTCTTCCAATTTTAACGATGGTGGTTCTTCCATCTTAATTCCATTACAAAAAGCACCTTCTCCTCGTATTGCTTTATAAAGCTTTTTATGCGGATAATCATATACGTACGATAACATTGGTTTACCTTCATAAAAATACGCCAATATAATACAATAATCTTCTTGCTGTTTTACTAAATTGGCAGTTCCATCAATGGGATCCATAATCCATAAATGATTAATTTCATTCGTAATCATTTCATTACTTTTTTCTTCCGCTAATAGTTGGTGTTCCGGAAAATGTGTTGCTAAAAATTGTTGGAATTGTTGTTGAATCTGTTTATCTACATTTGTAACTAAATCAAATCGATGACGCTTAGTTTCTGTAGTCATTTCCATAATTAATTGCGGAATAACATTGTCTATTTGTTTCAACCACGAACATATTAACTTATCTATTTGCTGTAATGTTTTATCTGTCATTTCGTCCACCACTTCTCATATCATTATCATTTTATTATTACCCTATATTAAAAGAATCAACAATACAACTGAAGACTTCTTCATTTTATGCATAAAAAAATCGGCTAGTCACGTGCTAGCCGACAAATAGAAAGGAAAGTAAGTAATAAATATTGAAGATGTTGTGATGTAACTTGAACGATTAAAAGCTATCTGTTATATAGCTCTACCCCTTTGTTTAATCGCTCCCCCTGTTACAAGTAATATCATAGCACAATCTTTTTTAAAATGTAAGCGTTTTCCACAAAATTTTTACGATTTTTTTTAAAAGATATTGAAAATGTCCTCATTGTCACTCTTATGTTATACTTTGTGTAATATATCATCTTTTAGGAGGTGGCTGTCATGAATAAAGCTGAAAGGCAAAATTTAATAATTACTGCAATTCAACAAAATAAAAAAATGACCGCTTTAGAATTAGCTAAATATTGCAACGTATCCAAACGCACAATTTTAAGAGATATTGATGATTTAGAAAATCAAGGTGTTAAAATTTATGCGCATTATGGGAAAAATGGTGGTTACCAAATACAACAAGCACAATCTAAAATTGCATTAAACTTATCTGAAACACAATTATCGGCCTTATTTTTAGTGCTTAATGAAAGTCAGTCGTACTCGACATTACCATATAAAAGCGAAATCAACGCAATTATAAAACAATGTTTAAGTCTTCCACAAACACGCTTAAGAAAATTGCTTAAACGCATGGACTTTTATATTAAATTTGATGACACACAACATATGACACTCCCAATGCTGTTTTCCGACATTTTAATTTATTGTACAGAACGAAATGTGATGTTAGTAGATCATAGGGTTGATGATAATATTAAAGCTGAAAACGTTATATTTATTGGCCTTTTGTGTAAACATGGACATTGGCATGCAGTCATTTATGACATTGCTCAAGACAAAACTGCCGAACT
>NZ_JACYHC010000474.1:0-4591 GCF_017152085.1 Staphylococcus sp. EG-SA-2 | reverse complement strand
TTTTTTTAAGTGAAGAACGTTGTTTCGATGTCTCTGCATTAACGGTATATGAATTATTAATGGATAAGTGTTATTTAGGTCTTCATTCACATATAGATTGGGAAACTTTGACTGATAACGATATACAAGACATTAGGAATCGAATTTTTCAAAAAGATAAGATTTTAAACAAATTAAAATCGCTAGGGCTGAATTCAAATTGGGATATGTTATTTATCGTTTTTAGTATTCATTTAATTGATATTTTGAAAAAGTTATCACATGATGAAATTGAGGCATTCATGTATCAAGATGAGCCTGTCGAATTGAAGTTGCAAAATATAAGCACAAACTTAGCAGACTGTTTTAATTTAAATGAACAACTACCTTTACAATTTTTGGATAATGTAAAAGTTGGTAAAAATAATATTTATGCTGCTTTGGAAGAGTTTGCAACAACAGAGTTACATGTTTCGGATGCTACTTTATTTAGTTTGAAGGGTGCATTATGGACGTTAGCGCAAGAAGTTTATCAAGAATGGTATTTAGGATCGAAGTTGTATGAAGATGTTGAAAAGAAAATAGCACGAACTACTTTTAAGACAGGTTATATTTATCAAGAAATTATTTTGAGACCAGTAGATGAAGTTAAGGTACTTCTGAATGATTTAAAAGGTGCTGGTTTCGAATTAGGTATTGCAACAGGTCGTCCTTATACTGAGACTGTTGTGCCATTTGAAAATTTAGGATTGTTACCATATTTTGAAGCTGATTTTATTGCAACAGCAAGTGATGTTTTAGAAGCAGAGAATATGTATCCGCAAGCACGACCATTAGGAAAGCCGAATCCTTTTAGTTATATCGCAGCTTTATATGGTAATAATCGCGATAAATATGAATCTTATATCAATAAGCAAGATAACATTGTAAATAAAGATGACGTATTTATAGTAGGCGATTCGTTAGCTGACTTATTAAGTGCTCAAAAAATAGGTGCAACGTTTATTGGAACATTAACAGGTTTAAAAGGTAAGGATGCTGCAGGTGAGTTAGAAGCGCATCATGCCGACTATGTTATTAATCATTTAGGTGAACTTAGAGGTGTACTAGATAATTTGTAATTTGATTGTTGTTTGACAGCATAACTTGAAGTGAATGATTGAACCAAAGGTTTCATATTGAGTTACAATGAAATTAATAATGAAAAAATGCCAAGAAGCAATGGAAGTAATCCAATGTCTTCTTGGCATTTTGAATTTACATAAATTGTTTATGACTGTACCGTCAATTCAGTTGTGAAAATTTGATTGTATTCACCAACTTGTTTAAGTTCATCAATTATATTGTTTGAAACAGGTTGATCAACGGATAAAATCATTAGCGCATCTCCGCCCGCTTCAGTTCTACCTAAAGTCATAGATGCAATGTTGATATTGTATTTACCTAACAATGCGCCAGTTTTTCCTACCATACCTGGAGTATCATTATGATATGACACAATTTGATATTGATTTGGCTTTAAGTCTACAGAAAAATTATTAATTCTAACAATTCTTGGACCGAAACCTGTAAAGACAGAAGCGCCAACTTTAACGGAATCGCTATCGTTTGATAGTTCTACCTCTAAGTAGTTACTAAAACCTGTCTCTGCTTTATTATTTTCAATATTTAATGTCACTTGTTGTTGATTTAACAACATTAGAGCATTGATAATATTGACTTCAGGACCAAGATCATCTTTTAAAATATGAGTAATAATTGTACGTGTTAATAAACTACTATCAATAGAGGCTAAGTCGCCACCGTACGTAATTTTAATAGAGCTTGGTGCATTGTACATTAATTGAATAGCTAATTCACCAACTGTTTGGCTTAAATTGATGAATGATTTTACAGTATCATCTATATTGCTTAAGTCCATTTTAGGTGCATTCACTGCATGCGTTACAGTACCATCAATTAAAATTTCGATGATTTCATTTGAAACAGAAATTGCCACTTTTTCTTGAGCTTCGACTGTTGATGCACCCAAATGAGGTGTAACAATAATTTTATCATGTGCAACAAGAGGCGAATCAGTTGCAGGTTCATGTTCAAACACATCGATAGCTGCCCGACTAATTTGTCCTTCGTCTAATGCTTTTATTAGCGCCTTTTCATCAATAATACCACCACGTGCCACATTGATTATTTGCAAACTAGGTTTTGCTTTGGCAAAAAAGTCAGCATTAATTAAGCCTTTTGTTTTAGGTGTTAGTGGTGTATGTAATGTAACGAAATCAGAATGTTGGGCAATCTCATCAACTGTTGCCTTCGTAATACTTAAAGATTTTGCTTTTTCATCCGTTAAGTAAGGGTCAAAAGCTAGTATTTTCATTCCGAAACTTTGCGCACGTTTAGCAACACCTAAACCAATTCTACCAGCACCAATGACACCTAATGTTTTATGATAAAGCTCAGTACCTTTAAATGCATTTCGATTCCATTCTTTATTTGTAAGTGATTGGTGTGCTTGCGGAATATTTCGTGCCATTGATAATAACATTGCCAGTGTATGTTCAGTAGCTGAAATCGTATTACCATCTGGGGCATTAATAACTAAAATACCTTTTAATGTTGCAGCATTAATATTAATATTATCTACACCAACACCGGCGCGTGCGATTACTTTTAAAGAATCAGCAGCATTTATGATATTTTCAGTAACCGTAGTTTGACTACGAACGATTAAAGCATGGTATGAAGGTATAATTTTGATTAATGCTTCTTCGGACAAGCCAGTTTGAATATCTACATTGAATTGTTCGTGACCTAATAATGCTTTGATACCATCTTTTGATATGGGATCTGCAACGAGTACATTAAATTGCTTCATGAATAACCTCCATATATTTTGATATACCTTTACCGATATAGTTAACTTTACGGTGTTCAGTTAAAATAATTTCTAAAGCAGATACTACCGATAAAATATCGAAAGGACTAATTTTCCCCATATGACCAATTCTTAAAATTTGACCTTTAAGATGGCCTTGACCACCAGCAATTGTTATTTTAAAGCGATTTTTAAGTTCATCTTTGATTATTTTCACTTCATTTGTATTAGGTTTGAATGCTGTAACCGTTGGAGATGCATCTTTATCATTGACTAATAAAGTTAAATCTAATGCTTTTAAGGCGCTTCTTAATGCATTTCTAATTGCATAGTGTCGTGCTATTACGTGATTGAAACCTTCTGCTTTTACGGTTTCAACGTATGCATTTACACCTCTAAATAAAGACACATTTGGTGTGAACGGTGTAGAATTGTCAGCTTGTGACGAAATGTATTTATTTAAGTCTAGATAAAATTTTGGCGTAGTTACTTCTTTGAAACGTTCTTTTGCACGGTGGCTATAAGCTACAAAAGCTAATCCTGGAGGTAACATAATTGCTTTTTGACTACCAGAAACAAGTACATCAATTTTATCTTTGTTAATGTCAACATCAACAGCACCAATGCAACTTACGCCGTCAACTACAAAATAAATATTACTATTAAATTGATTGATGGCATTTCCTAACTCGTGAATAGGGTGTAGCACTGTCGTAGATGTTTCGCAATATTGACTAAATACTGCTTTAACTTCAACATCTAAAGTTGAAAGGTAATTGATGAAATCTTTAACATCTACAGCTTCTCCCCATGTTACGTCATAAATGTGCACATTTTTGTAATAAGTTTGTGCAATTTGTTTAAATCGGTTACCAAAGGCACCTGAAACAATGACAACGAAGTGATCTTCAGGGTTTACAATGTTCAACATACTAGCCTCCAAGACGCTTGTACCGCTAGATGTTAAAATAAGTACATCATTTTGACTCCCAAATATTGGCTTTAGACCTTGAAATGCTTGTTGTGCGATGTCTTCAAAATCTTTAGAACGATGACCAACCATAGGTGCTTGAATTTCTCTCATAATGGCATCAGGTACAGGGGTTGGGCCAGGTGTTAATAACAACGGTTGATGATAATACATTTATATGCCTCCTATAAATAAGATTTCACTATTTTAGCAAATTTTCTGAAAATTTAAAAGCCTAAAAAAAGTGATAACGCTATATTGTCGAATAAACGTTATCACGTAACGATTTTATTTGGCCTGAATGATGGGATAGATTTTTATGTCTACATTATTTCTTACAGCATTTGAAATCATGCAATTATTATCTGCAATTGTTATCAATTTTGGTAATCGCTTTTCTAATTGTGCTATTTGATCACTTGGAATTTCAATGTGAGGATGGTGCACAATTTTTGACATACTGAATTTTCCATTATTTAAACAAGCTGTTCCAATCGATTGTTGTTCAATTGAAATATCTGTGAACTTTGCACGTTCAAGAGTAGCTGCTAATGAGATGATATAACATGATGAAGCGGCTGATACTAACATTTCATCGGGATTTGTTCCTATACCAACACCACCTAAAGAAGCAGGTATTGAAATATTCTCTGAAAGTATGTCGCCTTGAACGTTTCCGACATTGTTACGACCACCTTGCCAAGAAGTTTGGACTTTAAAGTCATGTTGATGCAATTGCTTTAACCTCCAATATAATTGTGATAGTT
>NZ_JACYHC010000473.1:0-4607 GCF_017152085.1 Staphylococcus sp. EG-SA-2 | reverse complement strand
GGTGCTGATTCACCATATTCTAAAATTACTTTTAAGTCTACAGCAGCTTGTTTTTCACCAACTTCAACAGATACACCTTGAGTAACGTTATTTCCACTTGAGAATGCATTAGTGAATGTATCAGTTAAGCCACCTTTCATGTCTAAGATACCTTTAACTTCACGTGCAGCGATACCAGCAATTTTTTCAACAACTTCATCAGAGAAAGTTAATTTATTTTTGAATTGAGGCTCTTGATTTTGTTCTTGTTGTTTTTGACGCTCTTCTCTTTCTTTTTCGTTAACACCAGTTTGATTGTCGTATGCTTGTTTTGCTTTATTGTTATCTACAGTCATAATAGATTCTCCTTTTGCTTGTTAATTTTTATATTTTTTTAATTAAATTCTAAATTGATGAATTAACTCCATCGATTTAAAAAATTCATAAAATCTTGCTTACGGTCTTTCATATACCCAATACCTACACCAATTAAACATAAAACGATGATAAGTACTGTTTTCCAAAAACCTAACGTTAAGAATAATATCGCGATTAATAGAAACGCTAGGAAACCAACGATTCTCCATTTAAATACTTTTAAAAAATTAATCACTTGTTGTGTAGAGTCTTGTCCGTTTTGGTTATGATTGTTAGCCATGATATACCTCCCTTACAACACTCGTGGACCAGAAGTTTTCTGATCTCTCACATTAACTTCTAACTTACGTACTGGCATTTCTGTGAAATATTCTACATTCTTTTTAATATCCGAACGAATTGCTTCAGTTAAAGATTGAACTTGAACATTATTTGGTACGAAAAAGTCAGTTTTAATGTCGATATAAGATTTATTTTTTTTGTTATATAGTTTCGCAACTACATTTGGTTGTCTTACTTGATCATATTTTGCAACCGTATCGAATGCCGTCTTTTCAACAGCTTTACGAGATACGTAAACATGACCATCATCGAAGTCTTTGTATAATCCAGGTTTTCGATGCGTAGGTTTGAAGATACTAAATACTAATATAAGACCTATTAATATCAATAGTGCAGCAAGTGAAATAAGTAATGGTTGGAACCATTCAAATTGAAGGAAGTAGTCTTGATATTCAGTTATACGTCCATCTTGGATATACATGAATAACAGGAACCCCACGATTACTACTATTAATAAGCCAAGGATAAAGTTTTTAAGTCGTTTCACCCCTAACGACACCTCCTTAGTTAAAGTTAATTTAAAAACATATTAAATATGTACCCATCAGTTTTTTTCTTAAACATAATAAATTAATAACTTTAAATTTATTTTTAATATATAAGATGAAGTACCATTTAGTAATATATTCCCTAGTTTTTGTAAATAAAACCTCATTATTAATTAATTTTCATCAATATGTTTTGAAGAACGGTATTCTAAAATATCTGGGTCACGATGTTTAATTAAAACCTTATTACTATTTCTCGGTTTCTCCTCACTCAAAGATTTTAAAAGCGACCATATCATCGCTATAATGACCACGGAAAATGGTAACGCAGCAATGATTAATAAATTTTGTATCGCTTGCGTACCACCTGTGTAAATCATAATAATTGCAAATAATGCCATAATGATACCCCAACTCACTTTGACAAATGACTTCGGATTAATATCACCTCTTGAACTCAACATACCTAAAACATAAGTTGCCGAATCCGCTGATGTAACAAAGAAAATCATAATAACAAGTAAAGTAATTAAGCTTAATACAAAACCTAGTGGGTAATGTTGTAGCGTTGCAAAAGTTGCTGTTTCTGTCGCTGCTTTAGCAATATCGGCAATATGATTATCTTGTAAGTAAATTGCTGACGCGCCGAATACCGCAAAGAATATAAAGCAAACTAACGCCGGGACAAAAAGTACACCTAGAATAAATTCTTTAATCGTACGTCCTTTTGACACACGTGCAATAAATATACCTACAAATGGTGCCCAAGATATCCACCATGCCCAGTAAAAGATTGTCCAATTTTGTAACCATTGGAATTTTTGACCGCCTGACGGAATACGTAAACTCATACTAAAGAAATTTGCAATATAATTACCTAGACCATTTGTAAATGTATTTAAAATGTAAAGCGTTGGCCCAACAATAAAAAGACCAATAAGTACTACAAAAGCAAGTAACATGTTGATATTACTCAACGTTTTGATACCTTTATCGATACCTGACCATGCTGACCAAGTAAATAATATGGTTGCAATGACAATCAAGATTACTTGCATCGTGAAGTTACTCGGTACATTAAATAAAAAATGTAAACCTTCGTTTATTTGCAATGCACCGAAACCTAATGTTGCAGCAACGCCTGTTACTGTAGCTATGACTGCCAATACATCAATGGCACCACCTAAAGGTCCACGCATTGCCTTTTCACCTAATAAAGGCGTCAATGTAGCGCTGACTAAGCCAGGATATCCTTTATGAAAGCTAAAATATGCAAACACAAGCGCGACAATACCATAGACTGCCCATGCATGAATCCCCCAATGGAAAAATGAAAACTGCATTGCATCATTAATTGCAGATTGCGTGCCAGCTTTATGAATAGGCGTTAATTTGAAGGCATGACTGATTGGTTCTGCCGTTGTCCAGAACACAAGTCCTATTCCCATACCAGCACTAAATAACATAGCAAACCAAGACGGCAATGAGAATTCAGGATCTTCGCCTTCTTCACCTAATGTAATGTTTGCGTATCTCGAAAATAAAATATACACACAGACAAATAAAATAACTAAAACGAGCAATAAATAATACCAAGAAAAATGTAGCGCAATAAATGTAGTAATGTTTTGCGTGAGTTTTTCTAATTGTTTCGGAAATATTGCTCCAAAAGCAACAAATATCGTACATATCACTAAAGATACCCAAAACACTAGACTTACTGATTTATTTTTCATAAATACAAACCCTTTCTGTGTAATGGTAAGTTCATACCCATAACTGCAACATTTTAATCATTTGTAATTTTATATAGACACAATTAATAATGCCTCATCTTTTAAAAATGATATATAAAACACACTCAAATTATTTATCATTGAGCAACAAAGTATTTTATTGTATTTAAGTAATGCCTTTCTAGTGCATTATTGATTTGATACCTGTAAAGTTGCCATATTTCCGTTTAGAATCAATAGTCGCTAGACACAAAAAATAAGTCGCCCTATACAGTATTTTCTGCATAAGGCGACTTTACTTACTAATCTATATATTAATTACTAATTTCCCAATCATTGATTGTTTTTCCAACAATTGATGTGCTTGATATAAGTTTTCAGGTGATAAACCTTCAAAAACTTGTGTCGTTGTTGGTTGGTAATGCCCTAATTCTATATTTTTCGTAATATCTTCTAAATACTCATGTTGTTTAATCATATCAGGCGTTCGATGAATTGGACGCGCAAACATAAATTCATGTGTAAATGTTATACTTTTTAATTTTAATGCATTTAAATCTTGATCTTCATTAAAAGCTACGATAGTCGTAATATGCCCTAATGGTTTTATCAGTTCAATCATAGTATTGTAATACAAGTCTGTATTATAAGTGCAAAATATATAATCTACTAATGGAATTTCTTTTTCTTTAAATTGACGCACTAAATCCTCTTTATGATTCAATACGATATCTGCGCCCATCTTTTCACACCACTCTGTTGTTTCTTGTCGTGATGCTGTTGTAATGACAGTTAAACCATACCGTTTAGCAATTTGAGTGGCTATACTGCCTACACCACCGGCACCATTAATGATTAACACGGATTTACCTACATTTTCAGAAGGATTATGTGAAATTTTAAATGTATCAAAAAACGTTTCATATGCCGTAATACCAGTTAGCGGTAGACTAACCGCTTCATTAGCACTTATGTTGTGTGGTGCCTTTGCAACTATAGCTTCTGACACCAATTGATATGTCGCATTTGATCCTTGTCTATTTGGCGATCCAGCATAAAATACAACGTCACCCGGACTAAATAATGTAACGTCTGGTCCGATAGCTTCAACAGTACCAATAGCATCAAACCCAAGTACACGAGGTGCTTGAGTGACTTTCATTTGACGTTGTTTTGTATCTACAGGATTTACACTAATACTATTTACTTTGACTAAGATATCATCGTTTTCTGGCGTTGGCTTTCTTTGTTCGTATACTTTAAATAAATTTCCTTCTTCCAATTTAAAGGGCTTTTCAAATCCTATCATTTTCATATCGTTTCACCTCATTTATGAACTTATTTCTTATTATACAAAATAGAAGCCATGTGTGCTTATACCGCAGCATCATGACTCCTTTTTCATTTGAATATATAAATAATTACAGACGACTTTCGTATTACATTTTAGACTTATTTCTACCATGTTACTGAACAAATTTGCTTTAGATAAGAAAGTTATTAAATTTTGATCAATTAACAAAGTTAGTTTGTTAAAACGTATACTTTATTATTCCGTTACTTTAATAACTTGTTTACCAAAGTTATCGCCAGTAAATAAATTTTTAAATGCATGTGGCGCATTTTCAAAACCATCTTCAATGGTTACTTGTGACTGAATTTTACCTTCTTGAACCCATGTTGC
>NZ_JACYHC010000472.1:0-4625 GCF_017152085.1 Staphylococcus sp. EG-SA-2 | reverse complement strand
GGTCATCACAATGCACGAATACTTCTACACCGTCGCCACTACCTACAACATTTGTAGCTTTAACTTTTAGTCCAAAGTTATCCATAAAAAATTGTTCGCCACGTTTAGCAATTTTATCTTTATGCTTTTTCGCAAATTCAACCGCATCTTTTTCTGCAGGTGGTTGGAAGCCTTGACCTACATATTTTGAAGCTTCCATTTCTTCTGGCACAGATTTTGTTTCATTGTTGGATTCGTTATTGGTAGTTGAACATCCTGATAGTAGAATCGTTGCTATTAAGATTAGTTTAGTTCTTTTAAACATAGCTCATCACCCATTTATGTGTTTGTAAAACTTTTATGTTTGAAAAAACTACTTATTCTCAATGAAAACAAGTAGCATTTAATAAATTAATTAGTATACAGCTAGTTTTTCTAATTGTTCTTTAACTTGAATTAAGTTTGACCGTATTAGAGAGGCAGATTGATCCATCGTTTGAATTGCTTGTCCTTCATTTTCGTTCAAGCCATTACAAACAACTTCAAACTGTTGTGCCATTTGATCAAGACGCGCATGAGCTTGTGTGTTTAAAATAAACATATCGTCATAATGTGATGGTAAATTGACATTTCGTCGTTGTACGCAAATGTATAAAACCCTTGTTATACCAAGTTCTTTATTATTTTTAACCTTTTAAATTTTCCACAAGTGTTTGTCCTTATTTAAATAATCCGCCCTTTTTTTGCCCTGAAAAAATAACCACGTCAATTAAGACGTGGTTACCCTAATATAGAAAGAAAGTGTTTGTAAATTTTAACATATTTAAGATTTTTTGATTATCTATCTGTTTAGCTCATAGGATTTTTTTCCTTAGATTGAGTATCTATTAATTTAACTGTATGATTTTCCCAATCAACTTCATAAATTGATGTATGAGTTGCTCTATTTTCATCTTTATAATTATTACCTATCCAGTGAAGTTGATTCCAAAAGTTTGTATATCTATCCATTTCTCTTTGATAAGTAACAGTAATTTTCGATTTTTTTGCAGCGTTTTGTTTTCGAGATAGGACACCAATAAATTCTGGATTGAAGTTACCTCTGGATAACACTGGCATTTTGTGATATTCCAAGAAGTTTTGTCCAGCATTTAAGTTGCTTTGTCTTGAGCCTAAAAACATTTCATTACCATAAGTTGAATGATAACTATCTCTGCCATATGGTCCCCAACCATTATTCATAATTTTATGTGCTTCAACATCCCAACCAATTTTTTTGAAATTAGTTCTTTTATCTAAGCTAGTTCTATAGCTTTCTTGTTTATAGTTAATTGTCTCTGAAAAAGATTTTGAACCATTACCTCCACCTGATAAGCCGTTAGAGATATTAATATCTCCACCATAAGAATAACCTACCGTTTGTTGTACTTGAAATTCTTCATTTTGATTTTTAGGTGCATAATCTACAACGTTTACTGAGTCATTAGAATCTGAATTAATTGAAATGTTGTACTTAGAACCCCAATAAAATTGAGAACTAATAGTGTCTTTTGGATTTGGCTTTGTATAGCCAGAATAAATGTTTCCAGCAGCTTTGAGTATTAATGTATCTTTATCATAACTTTTATCTTTAATAAAATTAAAAGTTAAAATCTGAGAAATTTTTAACTTATCGGAATCTGATGTTGCAGTTGTTTTGTACAAAGTAATTTTATCATCAACCTTTTTCTCACTTACAGGTGTGATATGTTGAGCTGCATCAACTGTATTGGATAGCAAAAGCAATGCAATTGATGTAACAACTGATGATTTGACTATTTTTTTCATATCAATTATGTCCTTTCACTTTAATTTCATGAGTTTTCCAGTTCACTTCATATTTAACTGTGTAATTTCTGTTTACAAATGCGTTGTGTATTCTAGATCCTTCTAAATAACTATTGCCATAGTGTGTTGTTCTTCTAGTAGCATGAGTAACATCCATATTTCTGCCATACGTTATTTCAAATTCACTTGTATCTCCTGAGCCTTTTTCATGAGAAACAGTTGCAATAAATGAAGGATTGAAACCACTGTGTACTAATGGGGGTAATTCATTGTCTGGAACAAAATAGTCTCTCGGATTTTGACTATATGGTTTATATCCAACAAATAAATTTGGATCATGTCCAGACATTTTACCTAATGATGTGATAAATGAATTAGCTTTTATTCCCCATTGAACACTTTTTGAATTTTGACGTTCTACTTCACTGATATAGTTTTGTTGATTATAACTAATTGTTTTTGAATAATTAAATGAACCATTACCTCCTGTTGATGGACCACTATTAAAATTACCACCTATGTTATAACCTAATGTTTGACTAACATTTACTGAATCTATTTTATTTTTAGGTAGATAATTTATTAAATCTACATTGGGGTCATTTGTTTTGAGACCAATATTGTATTGGAAAGGCCACCTCATTGCTTTTATATGATCTGTGTTTTTGTAATTGTAATAAGTAGTCTTTGAATTGATAAAACCTTGCATTTTTAAAATCAAAGCGTCTTTGTTATACTTTTTATCTTTAACAAAATCAAACTGAATATTTTGTGTGACCCCCCACTTATCGCTACTTGTATCTTCTGTTCTTTTGACTACCTCAGCGCCATCACCAATATTCTCAATATTGTTATCAGCTTTAGATTCATGAAACGAAGTAGCAATAGGAGTGATTATTCCTAACGACAATGTTGCAGCTAATAGTCTTTTTTTGACCATAAAAATCATTTCCTTTCTTTATAAATTTTATTACATTTTTATATTAAACCTTTTTAACTTTTAATAAAATTAAATATTTATTAAAAGATTTACCGAGTTTAAAATATCTACAAATGTGTTTTTTTACTATCATTTCGAAAAAAACCCGTTCATTACCAAACAAATTATAAATAATTTATATTTTGATTGATAATAAACATAAAACCACGATATAGTTGACCATAACAACTTTTTAATCATAGCACACAATACGAACACAAAATAATTTATATACTAAAAACGTTTGTTTTTTTAAAATTTAATATATTCATGTAAAAATTAACTGTTTATTAATTTTAAATAATAGGCAAGTACCGAAGTACCTGCCTAAGATTCATCATATACAATTATCAAACTGCACTAAACTTACCAAAACTGCTTATTCGGTTGCCTGCTATGTCTACCTCTCCGGTCGCAATATAGCGACGTTGTCCACTATTAGCAATATAAGTAATCCATCTATAACCATTAATACAATATGCACCGTCATACGTAATTGTTGTGTTGTTGGGTAATACCCCTGTAATTCTTGAATTAGTTGAATAACCGTCTCTTACATTATTACCTTTAACATTAGCTACTGTGTAATTGCCTTGTTCTTTTTTATAAGGGACATTATTCTTATCGAGTGTATAACCTGCTGGCACTGGCGGATTCTTTTCGTTTTTAACTGGCGCTTTGACCTCACTAGCTACCACTCCACCAATTGGCTTACCATGAATCGCACCAGCTATTAGTTTAGAGTACAAGTCGTAATTTTTCTTAATCCAATCCATATCATTTTTATTAGTAATAAAACCTAATTCAGATAAGCGATAATTGATATTTATTTCTGCTGATACATTAACATTTAGTAAATCGTTACGAGGTGTTACACCTCTTATTTGTCCTAAATTATTTTTAATAACATCTTGTATACTTTTATCAATAGTATCTGCATTGAATTGACTTGAGATAATAACATGCCCACCACTTGCGCTTTCTCCTGCTGCGTCTAAATGTATTTCTAGAACAATGTCATACCCCTGTGATTTAACCCAATATAAGCCATAATCTTTTTTATTGCCTACATTAACACCGTATGCAGTATCTTGATACATATCTTGTGATTGACTTGAGCCACCGTATAATGCAACTTCATGTCCTGCATGTCTTAAATACTTAGCGATATTAGGCGTTATATATTTACGTATAAAATCGCGTTCGTTTGTTCCGTTTCCTACTGCTCCAGGATCGTTATAACCATGACCGGCTACAAGCATAATTTTTTTAGGTTTAATTACTGCCTCTTTTTTTGTAGTCGCTTGCTTAATAATACCTTTAGCTTTATTGCCAACGCTTAAGTTGTTAGGGAAGTTTAACCTAATAAAATACATTGGATTGTCATAATAATGAACATGTCTTGTCACAGTTTCAGGACCCCAACCAGGTTGCGCAACGCCATTAGTCCAACCTTTACCGTTCCAGTTTTGACCAAATGATGTGAAAGTGTTTAAATTTGCGCTCTCAACAATTTCAACGTGTCCAGCTCCGCCACCATACTTTGACGGGAAAACGACAATATCCAACTTTTGCGGTAAAAAGCTGTCATAGTTTTTAATTATTTGACCATATTTTTCAATCTTTGCTTTATTATCAAACGGGATATTATAAGCATATAAACCTTGCAGCCTTTCGCCTGTCGCTAACATAAAGAACATATTGGCGTAATCATAACACTGAAATCCATAAAACAAATCAGGATTGAACTGCTTCCCTAATGAATTATCAAACCATTTTTCTGCTTGGTTTTTTGTTATCAACATTGGTCAACACCTACCCTAAATCATTTGTGTCGTTC
>NZ_JACYHC010000471.1:0-4629 GCF_017152085.1 Staphylococcus sp. EG-SA-2 | reverse complement strand
CCTGCTCCAAACCGTACCTCTTTACCTTCCATATTCGGTCCATAAATGCCTAAATTCGCTAGTATTGGATTACCACGATACTCACTCCACATAGTTAATGTAAGAATTGCTATAAAAATGAAAAACATTGCGACAAATAATATCAACGCATGACGATGTACTCGTTTACCATGTCTACTTAACATGCGACCAAATAAGAACAACATTGACATAGGAAGTAACATCATACTGCCCATTTCTATAAAATTGCTCCAAATATTTGGATTTTCAAAAGGTGTTGCAGAATTTCCTGCTAAAAATCCTCCACCATTCGTACCAAGATGTTTTATTGATTCAAGTGATGCAATAGGTCCAAATGCAATATGTTGAATATGTCCGCTTAAAGTCCGAATCATTAAATTAGCATGCAACGTTTGTGGTACACCTTGAGTCATCAATAAAATACTAATTAAACATGATAATGGTAAAAGTACTCGGACAATAAACCGAACAATATCTTGATAAAAATTACCAATGATATTAGTTAATCCAGTTAAACGTCTCAACATCGCTATACAAACGGCGTAACCTGATGCACTAGATGTAAACATTAAATATGTCATTACAATCATTTGCGTTAAATATGTCACATCTGATTCACCGTTATAGTGTTGTAAATTACTATTTGTTAAAAAAGATATTGCTGTATTAAACGCTAAATCTATCGATTGGTTTAAATTATGATTTGGATTTAAAAAAAGCCATTGCTGAACTATTAGCAATACAAATGTTATAAACCCCATAAATCCATTAAATGCCAGAAAATGTTTGACATATGTTTTAGCTGACATGTGTTCTAAATCTGTGCCGATAATTTTAAAACACATATTTTCAAATCTAGTAAATATTAAATCTACTCTTGACGATTGCACCAATGCTACGCGATATAGATATCCACTAAAAACATACGTAATCATAACCATCATTGTTAGAAACAAAATTATTTCCATGATAACCCTCACTTAATATATTTCTAAAATTTTTCACTACGAATTAAGGCATAAAATAAATACAAAACTAATGCAATAACTACCAGTAATAAAACGATGAGCATTGCCATAACCTCCTTACAACACAACAACATCGTAACAACTTGTTTATGAGAGAAATATTAATTTTCAAACTTAGTTATTAAGAAATCATTAAGATGTGTATGCAGAAATAAATTTTATAGCATTTAATTGTGAAGAATATTATGATATTGCTATCGAGGTGAAGGTTATGTCAAACACTGAATCGCTAAACATAGGAAAAAAGCGTGGATCTTTAACAATTTACATCGGTTACAGTCCAGGTGTTGGTAAAACATTTGAGATGCTTTCAAATGCCATTGAACTATTTCAAAGTAACGTTGATATTAAAATAGGATATATTGAACCGCATCAGCGTGATGAAACAAATGCATTAGCTGAACAATTACCTAAAATCACAACCAATTTTACTAAACATGGTAGTCATCATTTTCAATATTTAGATGTCGACCGCATAATCGAAGAATCGCCGACAATAGTACTTATCGATGAGTTAGCACATACGAATATTTCTAGAGATCGTCATGAGAAACGATATATGGATATTGAAGAAATTTTAAATCATGGTATCGATGTTCATACCACTTTGAACATTCAACATATTGAAAGTTTAAGTAGTCAAATTGAACTGATGACCGGTGTACATGTTAAAGAACGTGTACCCGACTATTTCATAATGAGCGCCGATGTATTAGAAGTCGTAGATATCTCACCTGAACAATTAATTAAACGCTTAAAAGCTGGCAAGGTATATAAAAAGGATAGGCTAGATGTAGCATTTAGTAATTTCTTTACGTATGCCCACCTAAGCGAACTGCGTACATTGACGTTAAGAACAGTTGCCGACTTGATGAGTGATAAAGAAAAAGTCCGACACAACCATAAAACGTCACTCAAACCTCATATTGCTGTGGCAATTAGTGGGAGCATTTATAATGAAGCAGTAATTAAAGAGGCATTCCATATTGCTCAAAAAGAACATGCGAAGTTCACTGCTATTTATATAGATGTATTCGAAAAAAACAGGCAATATAAAGATAGTCAAAAGCAAGTGCATCAACATCTCATGCTTGCAAAATCATTAGGAGCAAAAGTAAAAGTAGTTTATAGCCAAACCGTTGCATTAGGATTAGACGAATGGTGTAAAAATCAAGATGTAACCAAATTAATTATCGGACAACATATTAGAAATAAGTGGCGAGACTTTTTCAATACACCTTTAATTGACCATTTAATGTCCTTTGAACATAGCTATAAAATCGAAATCGTTCCAATCAAACAAATACCTGTTGAATTGAAAATGAACAAATCACCCTATCGTCCTAAAGGCAAACGTTTCGCCATAGATATGTTAAAAATGATTTTGATTCAAATAATTTGTGTAATGATGGGACTGTGGATTTATCAACTTGATAAGCATGAGTCTAGTACGATTATTTTAATGATTTTTCTCATCGGCATCATTTTATTATCCATTTGGACGCGGTCCTTCATCATTGGCTTTTTAGCAGCAATTATTAACGTATTTGTTTTTAATTATTTTTTTACGGAACCTAGATATACATTTGAAGTATATCGCTTTGACTATCCTATTACATTTATCGTTAGCATTTTAACAAGTATTTTAACGAGTGCTTTATTAAAACAAATTAAATTCCAATACTCCATTACTAAAAAGCAACTTTATCGTACAGATTTATTATTTCAATTTAATGATTCGATTAAACAAACTTATACAGTTGAAAACTTACTAATAAATGCTGGATACCAAATTAATCAATTATTGCAACAATCAATTACTATATACGTTATCAATCAATCGAAAGTAATTAAAACAATACCATTGCAAAACCATATCGATAATACGACTCAACAGCATGAACAAGCATTAAGCTGGGTAATTAAAAATGAAAGACAAGCTGGTGCAACAACAGATACATTTCCAGGCATTAATAAATGGTTGATACCAATTGGCACATCTCCGATTAAAGGCATTCTAGCCATTGATTACCAAAGTTCTCAAGTGATTAATCCATATGATGCATCAATATTAGAATCAATGTTAAATGAACTTTCTCTCGCCGTTGAAAATGTGACGTTACTTAAACAAACGAGAGAATCCATGTTACAGGCTGAACGTCAACTGACACATTCAAATTTTTTAAGATCAATTTCGCATGACATACGTACACCGTTAACAACAATTATGGGAAATTTAGATATTTTAGTATCACATAGTAAAGATATGTCTATCATAGAAAAGGAACAATTACTTGTACATAGTTTTCAAGAAAGTCAGTATTTATATCTATTAGTGACAAATATTTTATCATTAACAAAATTACAGTCATCAAATGTTCAGATAAAATTGCAACCTTATCTCGTTAGTGAATTAGTAGAAGAAATCGATATGATTTTAGAACGTCGCCATTTAAAAAAGCGTATAACTGTATCATCCTCCGTAAATTTACAGTTTATACACATTGACAGTAAGTTGATTTTACAAGCTTTATTCAATTTGATTGAAAATGCAGTTAAACACACTTCTACTGACACCAAAATCAATTTATCTATTCGTTATGCTAGCTATGAACAAATCGAATTTGCCGTTATAGACGAAGGACCTGGAATTAGTTTAGAAGAACAACAAAAGATATTCGAGCCTTTTTACACAGGATCAAATAAATATTTTAAAGATAACCAAAAAGAAAGCATGGGACTAGGCTTATATTTAGTACAGACTATCCTACACAAACATCAATCAAACTTACAATATAAACCGAACCAACCACACGGCAGTATATTCTATTTCAATATATATACAGACTTTAACGAAGGAGACGTATAATGCAATCTAAAATATTGATAATTGAAGATGATCACGCAATCACACATTTACTTGATGTTGCATTAACTTTAGATTATTACAATGTAACTACAGCCGACAATGCCACACAAGCACACTTTAAAATTCAAATTGATAAACCAGATGTCATTTTATTAGATTTAGGTTTACCAGATAAAGATGGATTATGTTTGATTTCAGAAATCAGGCAACATACTGACATTCCTATCATTGTAATAAGTGCAAGACAAGAAGAACAAACAATTATTCAAGCTTTAGATAACGGTGCGAATGACTATATGACTAAACCTTTTAATGTTGATGAGCTTCGGGCACGAATACGAGTCATCGAGAGAATCGCTAAGTCACATCAAGAAACTAACATTGTATTTACTAACGGTTTGCTAAGCATCGACTTTGGCTCCAAATCTGTTGTTATTAATAATCAGGAGGTACATTTGACGCCAAATGAATTTAGCTTGTTAGAACTATTGTCAAATCATAAAGGAAAAGTACTCACTTATGAGATGATATTAAAACGAATATATGGCTATGTTAATAAGACTGAAATGCCTAGTTTAAGAGTGCATATGACATCATTAAGACAAAAACTTTCACAATGTCATGAGGACGCAAAAGATATTATTAAAACACATCCACGCATTGGTTATCAAATGTTGCAGTGGAAAGAGAAATAATTAAATAAAAAAGATC
>NZ_JACYHC010000470.1:0-4639 GCF_017152085.1 Staphylococcus sp. EG-SA-2 | reverse complement strand
TGAGCACCGAAGTAGTCACGTTGTGCTTGAATTAAGTTTGCAGGTAAATCAGCTGCACGGTAACTATCATAGTAATTAATACTTGATGAGAAACCAGGTGTTGGTACACCATTTTGAACACCAGTTGCGACAACATCACGTAACGCATCTTGATATTCAGTAACGATGTTTTTAAAGTAAGGATCTAGCAATAAGTTTTGTAATCCTGGATTATTATCGTAAGCATCTTTGATCTTTTGTAAGAATTGTGCACGTATAATGCAACCTTCTCTCCAAATCATAGCTAAATCACCAAGTTTTAAATTCCATTCATTATCTTCACTTGCTTTACGCATTTGCGCGAAACCTTGTGCATAAGAACAAATTTTACTCATATATAATGCTTTACGAATTTTTTCTAAAAAGTCTTTCTTGTCACCATCAAATGATGCTTTTGGACCATTTAATTCTTTAGAAGCATTTACGCGCTCTTCTTTGATTGAAGAGATAAAACGTGCAAATACAGATTCAGTAATGATTGTTAATGGAATACCTAATTCTAATGCATTAATTGAAGTCCATTTTCCTGTACCTTTTTGACCTGCAGTATCAAGAATTTTTTCAACTAATGCTTCTTTATTTTCATCTAATTTCATGAAAATATCACCAGTGATTTCAATTAAATAACTTTCTAATTCACCAGCATTCCAGTCTTTGAACGTTTGAGCAATGTCTTCATGAGACATACCTAATAATTCTTTCATCATAGCATAACTTTCTGCAATTAATTGCATGTCAGCATATTCAATACCATTATGTACCATTTTCACATAGTGTCCAGCACCATTTGGTCCAATATAAGTAACACATGAAGCACCGTCTTTTGCCTTTGCAGCAATTGCATCAAGAATATCTGCAACTTTGTTATAAGCTTCTTCTTGTCCACCCGGCATTAATGACGGACCAGTTAACGCTCCAATTTCACCACCAGAAACGCCCATACCAATAAAGTTGATTGCACTTTGTGCTAATGCTTTATTACGTCTGATAGTATCTTGATAGTTTGTATTACCACCATCAATTAAAATATCTCCATCATCTAATAAAGGTAACAAACTATCAATTGTTGCATCCGTAGCTTTACCTGCTTGAACCATTAATAAAATTTTACGTGGTTTTTCTAAAGAATTAACAAATTCTTCCAATGAATACGTTGGATGAATATTTTTCCCTTTTGATTCTTCAACCATTAAATCAGTTTTTTCACTTGAGCGGTTAAATACAGATACACTATATCCGCGTGATTCAATATTCCAAGCTAGGTTTTTACCCATAACGGCTAAACCAATAACTCCAATTTGTTGTGTCATATTACTTACCTCACTTGTTGATTTTTCATTAGTATTGTATCACAAAATAGACATACACTACACTAAATCATTTCGATTGTCGCGCAACTATTTTGATTATTTCTAACACTTGACTTGCAAGCAAGTTCAATGATTTAATCGGCATTCTCTCATTTGTTGTATGGATTTTTTCATAACCCACTCCTAAAATGACTGAAGGAATACCAAATGTATTAATAATACTGCCGTCTGAACCGCCACCAGAAATAATTGTATTTGCAGATAATCCTAAATTACGAGCACTTTCTTGTGCAATTTTAACAACCGCTTCATTATCATTAATTTTAAATCCTGGATAACTTTGCTCCACTGTAAATTCTGCTTTCCCACCTAATTCTGATGCAGTAGTTTCAAACACATCAGTCATATGTTTGACTTGTGTTTTTATTCTTTCTGGATCGTGAGAACGTGCCTCTGCTTCTAAAATGACTTCATCTGCAACAATATTCGTAGCTGAACCGCCATGAAACTTACCAATATTGGCAGTAGTTATTTCATCAACTTGTCCTAATTTCATTCGACTAATTGCTTTAGCCGCAATATTAATAGCACTAACACCCTCTTTTGGCGTACTTGCATGAGCTGTTTTGCCAATAATTTTAGCTGAAATTAACATTTGCGTCGGTGCACCTACAACCGTAGTACCGACATCAGCACTTGCATCAATAGCATAACCAAAGTCCGCGTCCAACAACTCTGAATTTAATTCTTTAGCACCAATTAAACCTGATTCTTCCCCAACAGTAATCACAAATTGAATTTGTCCATGTGGGATTTGTTGTTCCTTTATCACTTGCAAAACTTCAAGCATCGCTGCTAATCCTGCTTTATCATCTGCACCTAGAATAGTCGTACCATCAGAGTATATGTAGCCGTCATCTTTTACAATTGGCTTTACATTAATTGCGGGTACAACAGTATCCATATGGCTCGTCAAATATAATTTAGGTACTTCGCCTTCTTCGATAGTACTATTCATTGTACACACTAGATTATTGGCACCTAATTTAGGATGTTTAGCCGCTTCATCTTCTTTAACATCTAACCCTAATGCTATGAATTTTTCTTTTAAAATAGGTTGGATTGTTGATTCATTCCCTGTCTCAGAATCGATTTGTACAAGTTCAAAAAACGTATTAAGTAATCTTTGCTCATTAATCATAATGGAACCCCTTTTATCAAAATTTTCATGTACGCCAAACGGTAAAAATTGATGAAATAAAATGTTACAGTAATTGATGTTACACAGATTTATCAGGCTTGTAAATTGTGTCATATTATTTTCAATTTATTATATATATTTATTGTAACTCAAACTAAGCTTTGTCAAAAATATATTGATTGATTTTTCAAAGATATCGTATAATGAGGAAAATGACATAAGCAAACTTACTCATGTTTTTTATTATATTCCTTAATGATGATTGCTAGTTATATCGTCTCAAGTTAAAAGTTTTATATCTTATGTCGTAATTATTAATACAAAGGTTATTCATTTGGAGGCACACAAAATGCAAAATAAAGTTTTAAGAATTATCATTATCGTTATGCTTGTATCAGTTGTATTAGCATTGTTATTAACGAGTATCATTCCAATTTTATAAACTATATCTCAACTACCTATACAAAATCATACAATTAAAAATCCATCCGTTATAAACGCATGTATTAATAAGTTATCGTATTGCAACGATTACTTTCAAACATGGGTCATACGGATGGATTATTTTTTAAGCTACTTCACTATGCATTTTCAATGAACCAAATTGCGATTTGATTTGTAAATATTCTTCTAATTCATTTAATATTTGAATAATACTTGCTCTCGAGTTAAGCGCTTTGTGTGTTGTTGGCAATGGAAGTTCATCCAATTTCAAACGCGTCTCATACAAATTGTGTAAACGCATTGCTGTATAGTCATTACTATTCACATTTAGACCAATTTCTTTCAGCAGTGACGCAACATCATTTAAAAGTGGATCTTTATGACAGATACTTTCGATGAGCGGTTTCATTCTCATTAACAATTCCACTTGCTCTTCTCGCATATCAAAATAATGATAGTATGAATTTTCGTTTCTAACAAAATGATTTTTAACATCTCGGAACGCGATAGACTTCGCCTTTTTAATATTTAAAAGTAACACTTCAAATTCAATCGCAATGGTATCTTCATATTTTTCACAAATATAACTATATTTACTAAAAATATCAGCAATTTGTTGCTCAATTTTACATTTGTATTCGTCTAGTTGTTTGTCTAAACTTGGCATCATTAAATTCATTGTAAATGCAATGCTCAGTCCAATTAACAGTAATAATGTTTCATTAACAATTAAATGTGCATCAATTGATTTTGCATTAAAAACATGAAGTAATATAACGCAACTCGTAATGACACCTTCTTGTACTTTTAATACGACAGTTAATGGTATAAATAACAATACGATAATACCGAGTACAATTGGACTCTGACCTAATAAACTAAATATTGCTGAACCTAAAAACAATACTAAAAAACATGATACTAATCTTGAAATAATCGCTTGTAGCGAATGTACTTTTGTATGTTTAATACATAATACGACTAATATGGCGCTTGAAGCATAATTATCTAAACCTAACAGCTTACTAATAATTACACCTAAAGTCATACCCACTGCTGTTTTTATTGTTCTAAATCCAATCTTGTAAGGATTTAACTTTAACATGGGTTAGCGCCTCTTATCTTTCTTCACAATATTTATTGAATAATGTTTGTAATTGATTAATTACGTTCATCACATCATGACCTTCGATTTGATGTCTTTCAATCATTTCTGTAATCTTTCCATCTTTTACTAATGCAAATGACGGACTTGAAGGCGCATAACCTTCGAAGTATTCACGCGCTCTTTGTGTCGCTTCTTTATCTTGTCCAGCAAATACTGTCACTAGACGATCAGGTAATACGTCATAATGTAAAGCATGTGATGCTGCTGGTCTTGCGATACCACCTGCACAACCACATACAGAATTGATCATAACTAGTGTTGTACCATCTTGTTTAAGAACTTTGTCAACATCTTCTGCAGTAGTTAATTGCTCATATCCCGCAGATTCAATTTCATTCCTTGCTTGTTCTACAACACCGTTCATGTATAAATCGAAATTCATGTCCATAAGTTCAATCACCTATCCCTTTATATTTAAACTATCCTCATTCTACTAATTAATAACATATTGTTCAATAAACTAATCTGAATCACACC
>NZ_JACYHC010000469.1:0-4650 GCF_017152085.1 Staphylococcus sp. EG-SA-2 | reverse complement strand
GTTGCTAAAGTATTAATTTCTCTAGCTATACCTTTGATTGACTTTTCGTCTGCATGCTTAATCACAGGTACGTATAATTTATTTTCATCAGCAACAGCAATTGAAATATTAATGTCTTTATGTAAGACAATTTCATTTCCTTGCCAGCTACTATTTAATAAAGGATATGCTTTTAAAGCATCTGCTACAGCTTTTACAAAGAAAGCAAAGAACGTTAGATTATATCCTTCTTTATTTTTAAAGCTGTTTTTATAATGATTTCTCGTATTCACAAGATTTGTAGCATCTACTTCAATCATCATCCATGCATGTGGAATCTCTGTTACACTATTAACCATATTTTGCGCAATTGCTTTACGCACACCATTTACTGGTATTGTGCTGTTTTCACTATTGTCTTCAGATGATTGGTTACTTGATGTATCTACTGATGTTGATTTTGTTTGAACTTGTTTGTCAGATTGAGCTGTGGTACCACCATTTTCAATAACTGACATTATATCCTTCTTAGTTACACGACCTTCAAATCCACTACCTACAACTTGTGATAAATCAATGTCATGCTCTGAAGCGAGTTTAAATACAACAGGTGAAAAGCGACCATTATTACGAGGTTGATTTTGTTTAGCAGTAAATGTCTGTTCCACTGTTGCACTAGCTTTTTTAGTAGATTTCTGAGTATGCTCATCCACTTTTGCTTGTATCTCTTCAGTTGTTTCATTTGTCTTTTCATCAGCAGTTTCAATTTTACAGATAATTGTATCAATAGCTACTGTCTGCCCCGCTTCAACTAAAATTTCTGTAATTGTTCCTGATATCGTGGAAGGGACTTCAGCTGTCACTTTATCTGTAATAACTTCACATAATGGTTCATATTCATCAATATGATCACCAACAGAAACTAACCATTGTTCAATGGTACCTTCATGAACACTCTCACCTAACTTAGGCATTGTTATTTCCATGACTTTCCCTCCCTAGAATTCTGCTAATTCACGCATTTTATTTAAGATTTTTTCTGGATTCATCATAATTTCATTTTCTAATACAGGAGAAAATGGCATAGATGGTACATCTGGAGCAGCTAAACGCATGATTGGTGCATCTAAATCGAACAAGCAATGCTCTGCAATAATCGCTGACACTTCTGACATAATACTACCTTCTAAATTATCTTCAGTTACAAGTAAAACTTTACCTGTATTTTTAGCACGATCAATAATTGTTTCTTTATCTAATGGATAAACAGTTCGTAAATCAACGACTTCAACGTTGATACCGTCTGCAGCTAAAATATCCGCTGCTTGTAAACAATAATTGACCATTAATCCATAACAAAATACTGTTAAATCTTCACCTTCACGTTTAACATCTGCTTTTCCTAAAGGTACAGTGTAATATTCTTCTGGCACTTCTTCCTTTAAGAAACGATAAGCTTTTTTATGCTCAAAGTACAATACTGGATCATTTGATTCGATAGATGATAATAAAAGCCCTTTAGCATCATACGGTGTGGAAGGAATAACAATTGTTAAACCTGGTGATGAAGCAAATATACTTTCAATACTTTGTGAATGATATAGTCCTCCGTGAACACCGCCACCAAATGGTGCACGAATCGTTAATGGGCATTGCCAATCATTATTTGAACGATAACGCATTTTCGCAGCTTCACTAATAATTTGATTTGTCGCAGGTAAAATAAAATCTGCAAATTGAATTTCTGCAATTGGTCTTTTACCTACCATAGCTGCACCAATGGCAGTTCCAACAATATTTGACTCAGCTAATGGCGTATCGATAACTCTGTCTTCACCATATTGTTGTTGTAGTCCTTGAGTAGTACCAAATACGCCACCTTTTTTACCAACATCTTCACCAAGAATAAACACATCTTTATTTTGTTGTAATGCTAAGTCTTGTGCCTGGCGTATCGCCTCTAAATAAGATAATTTAGCCATTAGTTAAGACTCCCTTCTTCGTACACAAATGCATAGGCTTCTTCGACACTTGGATATGGCGCGTCTTCAGCAGCCTTTGTCGCTTTATTGATGATGTCTTTATGCTCCGCTTCTATTTCTGCCAACCAAGCATCATCGATAATGCCAGCTGAAAGCAACTCTTTTTTGAACTTTTCATTGCAGTCAGCTTTTTTAAGCGCTTCACGCTCTTCTTTCGTACGATATTGGTCGTCATCATCTGATGAATGAGCTGTCATACGACTTGTTACTGCTTCAATCAAAGTTGAACCTTGACCAGAAATAGCTCGATCTCTTGCTTCTTTCATCGCTTTATACATTGCTAATGGATCATTACCATCTACTTGTTCACCATGTATACCGTAACCAAGTGCTCTATCCGATAATTTTTCAGCTGCGTATTGTAATGAATCAGGTACTGAAATTGCATATTTATTATTTATAATGACACATACAAAAGGAAGTTTGTGTACACCCGCGAAGTTTAAACCTTCATGGAAGTCACCTTGGTTTGAGCTACCTTCACCAACAGTTGCTGTTGCAATTTTCTTCTTACCATCCATTTTTAAAGCTAAAGCAGCACCAACAGCATGGGGTATTTGAGTTGCTACCGGTGAACTTTGAGACAAAATATTCTTAGCTCTACTACTAAAGTGTGATGGCATTTGTTTTCCACCAGAGTTAACATCGTCTTTCTTTCCAAACGCTGATAAAAACGTATCATACGCTGAGATACCCATATAAGTAACGAAAGCTAGATCTCTATAATAAGGCGCTGTAATATCACCTTCTTCTAATGCGTATGCCATCCCAATCTGAGTTGCTTCTTGTCCTTGACCACTTACAACAAATGGAATTTTACCTGCACGGTTCAATAACCACAGTCTTTCATCTATTTTTCTACCTAAATCCATCCATTTATATATTACTTTTAGGTCTTCTTCGCTAAGGCCTAATGATTTATAATCAATCATGTTAAATCCTCCTATTTATACGTGAATAGCTCTACTTTCTGCTTTCAATCCTAATTCCATCAACACTTCAGAGATGGAAGGATGTGCGTGTGTTGTTAGTCCTAATTCTAATGCCGAGCCATTCATGAACTGTAACAGTGATGCCTCATTAATCAATTCTGTTACATGTGGACCAATCATATTAATACCCACAATTTCTTCAGTTGATTGATCAATCACCATTTCGCTATACCCTTCGTTTGCGTCATGGCTATCAATCACTGCTTTACCAATTGCTTTAAATGGTACTTTAAAACTTTTAACTTTCATTCCCTCTGCCTTTGCTTGTTCAATGTTTAAACCGATAGAAGCAATTTCAGGTTGTGAATAAATACACTTAGGCATCATGTTATAGTTTACTGGGATTGGGTTCCCCTCAAACATATGATCAACAGCCACAACACCTTCTTTTGATCCAACATGTGCCAATTGTAATTTTCCTATACAATCACCAGCTGCATAAATATGTTTATCTTCAGTTTGTTGAAATTCGTTCGTTAAAATATGTCCTGATGTAGAAAGTTTTATTTTAGTGTTGTTTAAACCAATATCTGATGTGTTAGGTTTTCTACCAATCGATAGCAACACTTTATCTACTTTAATTATGTCTGAAGAAATTTCAAACGTAACACCATCTTCGTTAACATTTATATCATTTTCAGAAAGTTTTATTCCCTCATAGAATTTAACACCACGTGCTGACAATGATTTTTTTAATAGTTGTGAAGCTTGTTTACTTTCAGTTGGTAAAATTCTTTCACCTGCTTCTATAACTGTTACGTCAACACCTAAATCTATCATCAATGATGCAAATTCCATTCCGATAACACCACCACCAATAATACCAATACTTGATGGTAACGTCTTTAATGATAATATATCATCGCTAGATAAAATTTTATCATGATCAAATGATAAGAATGGCAACTCTGCAGGCGAAGAACCAGTTGCAATTAATACAAATTGGTTGGGTAATAAGTCTGATTCACCATCTTCATATTCGACAGAAATTGTGCCACTTTGAGGTGAAAATATAGATGTACCTAGAATACGTCCCGTGCCATTATAAATGTCAATGTGATTGTGTTGCATTAAATGCTTTACACCTTGATACATTTGATTAATAATGTCTTCTTTTCGTGCCAACATATTTTCAAAATTAACATTAGCATCTTTGACATCAACGCCAAACATTGCTGCCTGTTTTACTGTTTGAAATACTTCAGCAGATTTAAGCAGCGATTTAGTAGGAATACAACCTTTATGGAGACAAGTACCTCCTAATAGTTGTCGTTCTACTATTGCCACTTTCTTACCTAATTGAGACGCACGTATCGCAGCAACATATCCTGCAGTACCTCCACCGAGAACGACTAAATCATATTGTTTCTCTGACATGTTCTTACTCCTAACTAATGATATATATCCATTGAAAATTTATTAATACATAGTTTTCATGTCCATTAATTACCTATTTTACATGATTGTCTATTTAGTTTGAATGCACATAAATAAATCCATAAATGAGTATTCAACACACTTTGGAAATTATCTACGTCTTTGATTGTGTTGTATCATTTCTCTTGCATTTTCTCGAGTTAAATCAGTAACACTTGCACCTGAAATCATTCGTGCAATTTCATCTACTTTATCATCGC
>NZ_JACYHC010000468.1:0-4661 GCF_017152085.1 Staphylococcus sp. EG-SA-2 | reverse complement strand
ATTGTGCCAACGCTTTTAACCGAAATACAACATCATCATTGACAATTTGTTGATTTGAAAAATCTTTCTCTTCAATAAATACATACGTTTGCATCGTATGTGCTTTCATGTAACTCAATATTGGTTTTAAATGCATTTCAGGAATTAAATAATGTTTACTAGAACCTGCTGTCGCTACAAGTCCTATTACCTTGTCACGAAAAGCATTGACTGGAAGTAGATCAAACACATTTTTCAAAGCACCAGGGATGGAAGCTTGAAAAATTGGAAAACCAATAAAAATCACATCAGCCTGCATTAACGACGTCGTTAATTTATATACATCTCCTGTAGTATCTAGATAATTCTTTCCAACGCTAAATTCTAATTCAAGTTCTCGTAAATCCATCAACTCTATTTGATGTCCCTCATTGATGACTTCTAGTTCATTTTTTAAATCATCCATAGCAATTCTCGTTTTAGAACCTACTGTGGAACCTGACAATAATACAATATTCATGATGACGCCCCTCCTATTTTGATAAATGCTTTTTAATCGCCGGTATAATTTCGTTGCCAATTAACTCAATATTCTTCATAACATTTTCAAATGGCACACCGCCAAAATCAAGCTGTGCCATAAAACGTTGATGACCATACAACTCGTGTTGATACAATATCTTTTCAATAATTTGTTGCGGGCTTCCAACCATTAGCGCTTCTCGATAATCTGACGAATTAGCAAATTGCTGTTTCGGATAACCAACACCACGAATAAATGACATCCCTGTATTCAAATGTGGATAAAATTCTCTCATAGCATCCTGAGTTGTTTCAGCTGTATAAAACAGACTCGCTGTACTTACTGGTAAAGACTTATGCGAAGCATCGAAACCTGCTTCAGTTGCTGCTTGACGATAAGCATCTATAGAACCTTTAAAGTTCATTGCTGGGCCACCAAGGGTTGTAATCATCATTGGCACACCTTGTTTTCCCGCTTTAATAGCACTTGCAGGTGGACCACCAACAGCACGCCATATTGGCAATATATTATCGATTGGTCTTGGGAATATTTTCATATTTCTAAGTTCTGGACGATATTTTCCAGACCAAGTAATACGCTCAGTTTTATTTAACTCTAAAAGTAAACCTAATTTTTCTTCAAACAATTCATCATAGTCTTTTAAATCATAGCCAAACAAGTCAAAAATACCTGTTCTTGATGCTCTGCCAGCTACAATTTCGGCTCTACCATGAGAAATCAAATCTAATGTCGCGAAGTCTTCAAATACTCTTACAGGATCTGTTGCACTAATAATCGTTGAAGAACTTGAAACTTTAATATGCTTTGTCGCTTGGGCAATTGCACCTAACACAACCGTATGTGCCTGTGTTGTAAAATGCTCCTGGTGACTTTCACCAACTGCAAAAACATCAATACCTGTTTCATCTGCTAATTTACTTGCTTCAATAATTTCATTAATACGTTGCTCATAACTAACTTTTTCACCTTTAAATGGATTCAATAAATGATCACCTAAGGAATACAAACCAAACTCAAGAGGCGTATTTTTATTCATTTCTAATTTGGCCATTAAACATTCTCCTTTATATTTCGTGTAACTTACTTTCAATTTGTTCACGTTCTGCTTCTAAAAAGTCAGGCAAGTTCAATTGACTTCCTAATTGTTCAAGAGGTGTATCAATAGTAAATCCAGGCGCTTCAGTCGCAAATTCATACATAATTGAATTATGGCGATAGTATAATGATTTAAAGAAATAGCGATCAATTATACCTGAATTACTTTGTGTTTGTTGTTGTAATTTCTTGTAAATTGCATCTAAGTCACTCATTTGTGGTGTATTAATTGCAATATGATGGATATAACCTCGTCCAGGTCTTTCACGTTGTCCCTGTTGCTCAATAACTACAAAATCCGAATATAAACCTTGTGGTGCTAATGTCAGCACATCGAATGATTTATTATCTCTTTTGCGATAACCTAAGACATTTTCCAAAAATTCTACCGTACGCGCTGCATTTCTAACTCTTAATTCGACTGGCCCTATTCCTAAAATTTGATATGCTTGAGGTATTTCACTATAAGCGTTATGTTGCCATTGATGTGGTACTTCAAAACTATCATTAACAAGCAATATGATTTCTAAGTCGTCTTCATCTTTAAAGACAACACCTTCTTGTCCAAGATAGTACAAACGTTCAGACGTAATACCATTATTATCAAGGCGTTTTTCAAAATAATGAAGTGCCGCTTGATTTGGTACTAATAAAGAAAATCGATAAATCGTTTCAGTACCTGGCTGCTTATGACCCGCATGGGGAATTTCAAAAAAGCTTAAAATTGTTCCGGCTGTACCTACTTCGTCCCCATAAAACAAATGATACATTGAAGGATTGTCTTGATTAACAGACTTTTCAACTAATCGTAATCCAAGGACATTTGTGTAAAAATCCTTATTACGTTTTGCATCTTTTGTATACATGGATATGTGATGATGCCCTACTATATTCATACTATCCCTCCTATTAGTATAAATTTTATACCAACTTACATAAAAAAGATAGTTATATGCCATTTACCCCTTTTCTGCAAATAAAAATATGTTTGTACTCATTCGTAGATACACAGCTAGTATGTATAACGACATAATAATTGCATAATTATAAATTTATGTGTAGCAATTTATTTTTTCTAAATGTTTATAAAATACTTCAATAACTAAATATGCAAGATTTCACAAAAGTATATTGACAACGCTTTCATACATGTCTAATATAAGTTTATCGCACAAAATGCATATAAATACATATTAAGGAGGATTTTATGAATTTTCTTAAACCTGCAAAGCATATTAAGCCTTTGCCAGAAAATCAGATAGATGATACCTATAAACGATTACGTCTCCAAGTATTTCTTGGTATTTTCATCGGTTACGCTGGGTACTATTTATTACGTAAAAACTTTTCATTAGCGATGCCAGCATTGCAAGAGCAAGGTTTTACAAAAGCGGAACTAGGTTTTGCACTTTCTGCTGTTTCCATCGCATATGGATTTAGTAAGTTCTTTATGGGTACTGTAAGTGATCGGAGCAATGCTCGGATATTCTTAGTTCTTGGATTAGCACTCACTGCTATCGTCAATTTGTTAATGGGATTTGTACCGTTCTTTACATCAGGTATCGGTATTATGTTTGTCCTATTATTCTTAAATGGATGGTTTCAAGGTATGGGCTGGCCACCTTCAGGCCGTGTTCTCGTTCACTGGTTTAGTGTAAGTGAACGCGGAAGTAAGACTGCCCTTTGGAACGTTGCGCATAATGTTGGTGGAGGTATTATGGCACCTATTGCTGCTTGGGGTATTACAACAACAGCATTTATCAACTTTGGTTATTTAAAAGGTTTCGAAGGTGTATTCATTTACCCTGCACTCTTAGCACTTATCATTGCCGCAATTTCATACGTATTGATTAGAGACACACCTCAATCTCAAGGTTTACCTCCAATCGAAATTTATAAAAACGACTTTGCTACAAGCGATAAGAAAACATTAGAAACAGAATTAACTACAAAAGAAATTTTATTTAAATATGTACTGAACAATAAATGGGTATGGGCAATTGCCTTTGCAAATATATTTGTTTATTTCGTGCGTTATGGTGTACTTGATTGGGCGCCAGTCTACTTAAGTGAAGAAAAACATTTCGACTTAAAAGCATCAGGTTGGGCATACTTCTTATACGAATGGGCTGGAATTCCTGGTACATTATTATGTGGTTACATTTCTGATAAATTATTCAAAGGTCGTCGTGGACCTGCAGGTTTCTTCTTTATGTTAGGTGTCACAGTATTTGTATTAATTTATTGGTTAAATCCTCCAGGCAATGCTTGGTTAGACAATGTCTCATTAATTGCCATTGGTTTCTTAATATATGGACCAGTTATGTTAATTGGTTTACAAGCATTAGATTATGTACCTAAAAAAGCAGCTGGCACAGCAGCTGGATTAACAGGATTATTTGGTTATCTGTTTGGTGCTGTAATGGCCAACATCGTCTTAGGTGCTGTAGTTGATAAATTCGGATGGGATGTCGGTTTTATTTTATTAACAGCAATCAGTGTGTTTGCAATGTTGAGCTTTATCCTCACTTGGAATAAAGTAGGACAAGAAACCGTTCATCATTAAATGATAAAAAATAAAGTCATATGGTTATCTTATCGAAAGATGATATATTCATCTCTTATAAGTTCAACCATATGACTTTTTATTAGTATTCAAAAAAATATTTACATTGCCACTTTTGTGTTTGCCCTGCTGTTTTATTCAATTGATTACACCACTTAGGATAAACTCTAAAAGCCATCTTACCTTTATGTTCAAATGTAGTTAAGATACCTTTTTCTACCAATAATTCCCTAGGAAATAAAAAATAACCGCTTAATTCTTCATCAATAACTATAATCATTAAGTAATCTGCAAATGCCTCTTTCGAGTATGGTTGATTACAATTGTTCTCGTCTTTCGTCCAACATGTAACAAAATACCCTGCTTTAGTCGGTGTTTTCTTAGCTAACCTACTTTGATATGTTTCCTCTTTAAAGCTAAATGTTAATGCTTCGTAATCTTGATTATATTTTTCTTCAGTTAAATCTTTAACTTCTG
>NZ_JACYHC010000467.1:0-43862 GCF_017152085.1 Staphylococcus sp. EG-SA-2 | reverse complement strand
ATGGGATTCATCGAACCATTTACAAAAGAACTTCCAATGGAATACGCGGTCGAAATGAACCGTTTAATCAAGTTCGAAATGGAAGGTAGTATTGGATAGCTTTAAACCGCGTTGTTAAGCCATTCTTAACTTCCGAAAATGACTATTGATACCATTTTGATACCATTTACTTGTCAAAAATGGCTATTGCATCGTGTTTTTTCTGAGTATATAAATGGCTGTAAGTGCCCATCGTTTCAGTGATTTGAGCATGTCTCATAAGTGACTGTAAAACGAAAATATCTACACCATTATTTGCAAGATAAGATGCATAAGAATGTCTTAACGCGTGAATGTTATAATGGGGGAAAGCTTTTTGGAATTTCTTTTGAACATGACTGTAATGTTTGGGAGCCATTCCTCCGAAAATAAAATAACTACGTTCATCAAAATATTTGTTTAACTCTTTTTCACGTTGGTGTCGTTCAGTTAACATTGTATTGATGAATTTAGGTAAAGGAACAATATCCTCTGAACTATCTGTTTTTGGTCTCGGAAATATAGTTCTATTAGAGATGTCCATTGTTTTATTTATGGATATCTCTTTTTTGTATTTATTGTAGTCTGTCCAAACAAGAGCCATAGCTTCGCCAATCCTTAAACCTGTATAAAACATTAATGTAAATAACTCTCTGTAATCTTGCTCTTCAATGTCTTTGATTCTTTCTTCAAATTCTTCACGCATCATAAACTTAGGTTTTGGCTTTACACGCGGAATAGGTTTAATTGATATTGTTGGATCTGTACGTAATCCAAAGTATTTTTTGGCATAATTAATTACAACTTTAAAACCTGACCAAATTGTACGAGCAGAATTTGTTGACGCTACATTCTCTATTAGATATTTACGAAACTCTTGGCATTGATTTTGCGTTATCTTATTCATTTTTATGTGCCCGAACTTAGCTTTAAAGTGTTTATGATATTCATTTTGTTTGCGTCGTTTTGTTTTAGGTCTCAAATCGCTATTTTCTAAATAGTGATGAAAAACATAATCAAATGTTTTTGAATCGCTATATCCTTCGTTTACGTCATTCAAAAAGATAGCCTCTGCTCTCTTAGCTTCACGCTTAGTTGAAAAACCGCGTTGCATCTTACGTTTGTTATTACCGTATACATCTTTATATCTAATGGAAAAATACCATTTACCTGTATTATCATCCTTATATACTGGCATTTTGCTTCTCCCTCCTCAAAATTGGCAAAAAAATAATAAGGGTAGGCGGGCTACCCGAAATTTAGTACTAGGTACTAAATGTGATATAATAAAATAAAAAGTAGGTGATGAAATGTGCGTAAAGTTTACTGACGCAGAAATAGCTTATATAAAAGAATCAGTTGAAAATTATAGTAGTGAATTTGATATTTATGACGATGAACAAGAACTTAAATTAAAAATTTATGAACAAATTATGTTAAAAATAGAGTCCGAATACAAGGATATCTATTTATTCCGTCTTATTAATTGATTTACTGTATTCGGTTAATATTCTTTCGTTTTCATCAACGATGTCCTTTAGTGTGTTTAAAAGGAAGTCGCAATCACCTTTGGCTACTGCACCGGCTTGTGAATGGTTGATTATATTTCTCATACTATAAGCAATTTCTACCCGTTTTTTGGTTCTATAATTCACTTTACCCTCTTTAGTTAATTCTCCTAATAATTTGGTGTACATAGTTGAATCGGTGTCTTTATGTTTGATTTTATTCACTTTTTTTAATTTGATTAAAAACGTCTCTATAGCAACAGCAAAGGTTGCTGCAGCTGGCAAATACAACTCCCTTTTATAAGCTTGTAATCCTTGTTCTATTTGATAAGAAAAAGTTATATCATCAACAATCTTTTTCATGCTATTTAAATCTAAGTGGTTGAACGGTTGTATTTCATCATGTGCTTTGTTTATCAATTTCTCTTTCGACTTCGATATCAATGTATTGTAATGATCGTTAGCTAATCGTTTGCCATAATTAAAAAATAAATCTAAATTGTTTTGTATTATTACAGTCCCGATATATTTTCCGTAGTAAATAGACGTGTAATAAATGTAGTTATTAAAATCTAATAATCCGGATTGTTCTTCTACATACTTTTTAGAATCATATATGTATGAAGTAAAGTGTTTAGACAAATGTTTGATATCAGTATTACGAAAATTATATATTTCTTTTAATTTACTGTCATTTGAGATAACAACGATGCAAGGTTCTTCAAAAAAAGATTGATTTAGATAAAATATCGAAATCTTGTAATCGTCTTTTCTCATGAATGGGAAGGCTTCCGGATTACTACTAAACTGATAAATGTATCTGTTTTCAACTACATATTTGTAACCTTCTAAAAAATTACGCAAGTATTCTTTTAAAGTTTTATTCTCTTCCATCCCTCATCCTCCTCACGCCACACAAGCGCTATTAATCAATATCCAATAATTGTTGTTTTTTCTTATCGAACTCTTCCTGAGAAATTACTCCGACATCTAATAATTCTTTATATTTTATTAATTCATCAGCAACAGAAAAACTCATTTTTTCAGAATTGGATGGTTTCATAGAACTTTCTCGAATAGAGATTTGTTCTTGTATTGTTTCCGCCATTCTAGATACAGTGTTTTTTGATATGCTTCCTATAGCGATACTTGATGAACCGTGATGTATAATTATTTCGCCAAAAAGAAGTCCTTTTTTATACGAAACAGAATTGATTTTCTCGAATGGAAATTCATGAAATTTCAAACCATATATCATACCTTTATCTAAGAATAACAATCTTAGATCAGTACATACTATTAAGTAGGTATTATTATTGTACAATCCCGAAGTTACATACATTATGTTTTCATTATCTTTTAAAATCATAGGTAGTTCTTTCACTTCTTTTTTTGTACCAAACAAATCCTCTACACCTATTTCGCTAAATCTTTGGTAGATTTTAGATAAGTTTTCGTCAGATTTATTGATTTCACTTTCAAATTTCACTTCTTTTCTAGGTTTACTTTGGTATTCTTTTAAAATTTCTCTTTTGTCTTCAACAGATAGTTGCTTGTATTGTTTCTTTTCTTCTTTTGTTTTAGTTGCTAAATATTGACTCTCAATCATACTTTCTTTGAACGTTAATCTGCTCTTAGGTAATTCTTTCATGTTCATTTCTCCTTTATTTTTTGATTGTTAAATCGTTAGATCATAAGCATATTTAAATTCATTTATAAAATCAGATTTGCTTTCCATTTTCTCTTCTAAAAAACTTAAGTAGTTTTCTGCGTGGTAATTTTCGTTATTTGACATATAGTCGTTTAACCCATTGTGTATATGTCTTCTGATTACTTTTACCGCTATATGGATCGCTTGAAAACTCATTTGATACTTGTACGAAATTTGCTCAATATTAAAGTTGTTTATATATTTGTATCTTATATGTAAAGGAAACAATAAACATGAAGCAAATGAGTTTGCTTCATATTCTTCAGCAATCCTTCTATAATAATCTTTATATGTGAATGTTTTATTTAAATTAACTCCAGTATGTCCCATTATAAAATGACCATATTCATGAGCTAAAGTAAATCTTAGACGATTCATAGGCAGTAAATCGTTATAAACTATAATCGCTTTGTCTCCTTTTCTAATATGAAACGCTTCTTCTGAACCGAAAATAGAAGGTATTTTAAAATATAAAGTGCCAGTATTCTGAGAAAATTCAGAGAAAGTCACTAATTTAATACGTTTATCTTTTGAGATAATTTCAAATATATCTAAAGGAAAAGATAAGTTATATAGACCATTTGTGATCTCGTAAACTGCTTTCGCAGATTTAAAAAAAGATTTTTCATAATTTAATTTCAATTAAAAAGCCCCTTTGTTACTTAGTTAAATCATCCCAATCATCAAACATTGCTTCTAATATAGTCAAAGCTTTTTGCCTTTGTGCCTCCGTCATATTTTCTGTAGCTCGATGCATAATAAGAATATCTTCACTTTTATCTTCTCCGGAGTACTCATCTTTTTCTCTACCTAATAAGTAATCAACTGATACATCGAAGTGATCGGCAATTTTTTGCACCTTATCAATGCCTGGTTTGGTTTTCTCCCATCTTCTGATTTGTCCGTTTGAAAACCCTAAAGTTCTCTCTAATTCAGCAAAAGTCATACCTTTTGAATTGCACAAATTACGGATTCTTTGTACTAGATTCATAAATTTCTCCTATCACAGATTAACTTTTTCGCTATTTTTGTTGACAATTAGCATAAAAGTTAATACACTGTATTTAAGCTTTAAATTTAGCTTACTAAACACATAACAATTATTCGTTGGGGAACGAGTATTCAATACCTTTATGACAGGCATTACGAATTGTTATAGGTTTATTAAACTATGCTTAAATATTAGCATAAAAGTTATTGGTGTTCAACAGATAATTTATTTGCTTAGAAAAAATGTTATAGGAGGTGCTAATATGTCGACAACAGATTTCGGCTTGAAAGTGAGAACGGAATTATTAAAACGCAACATGACAAACAAGCAACTTGCGGAAATGCTAGAAATTTCAAGTGCTTACTTATCGGATATTTTACGTGGACGTAGAGATGCTTTTGAACAAAAGAAACGTATTGCGAAAATTTTAGAAATTAAAGAAGAGGTGAAGAGTTAATGAATGAAATTAAAACTTTCAGTAACGACATGTTTTCAATCTTAATCAAACAAGATAATGAAAATAATTTATTCGATTTAGAAACTGTCGCAAAAAGTTTGGGGTTCACTCAGTTTAAAAACGGCAAACAATATATTCGTTGGGAAACTATCAATAAATATTTAGGTAAATATCTTTCCCAAGAAGTTGGGAAAGGCGATTTCATACCAGAACCAATGGTATATAAGTTGGCTTTCAAAGCAGGTAATGCTGTAGCAGAAAAATTTCAAGATTGGTTGGCGATGGAAGTCCTACCAGCTATTCGCAAACACGGTATCTACGCAACAGACAATGTAATTGAACAAACATTAAAAGATCCAGACTACATCATTACAGTGTTGACTGAGTATAAGAAAGAAAAAGAGCAAAACTTACTTTTACAACAAGAAATCGGAGAACTAAAACCCAAAGCAGACTATGTAGATGAAATCTTAAAGTCAACTGGCACATTAGCCACAACTCAAATCGCGGCAGACTACGGTATATCAGCACAAAAGTTAAACAAACTACTACACGAAGCTAGACTACAACGAAAAGTAAATAAACAGTGGGTGCTTTACTCAGAACACATGGGCAAGAGTTACACAGATTCAGACACTATAACAATTGTGCGTTCTGATGGCAGAGAAGACACAGTTTTACAAACTAGATGGACACAAAAAGGCAGATTGAAAATACATGAAATCATGACTGAATTCGGTTATGAAGCTAACGTAACTACTTAACAGGAGGGCACAGCAAATGCAAGCTCAAAACAAAAAAGTCATCTATTACTACTATGACGAAGAAGGTAATAGACGACTATTATCAATTGGTAATTTAGATACCTATTTATTAGCAGATATCAAATCAAGATTTGGTTTATATAAAAAGGCAATACCTGATTTAGATAATCTATACATTCAAATAGATGGTATCGAATTTAAATTATATTAAATTTTTGGAAATGCAAAGGAGGCACAACAAATGTTACAAAAATTTAGAATCTCGAAAGAAAAAAATAAATTAAAACTCAAATTACTAAAGCATGCTAGTTACTGTTTGGAAACAAGTAACAACCCTGAACTGTTGCGAGCAGTTGCAGAGTTGCTTATAAAGATAAATCGATAAATAGCGAAGGAGTTGATTTTTTATGAATTCGGAACTAATTCTTGCAGGTGGTACTTTAGGATTAATTTTTGTGACGGTAATTGAGACTTATAAAAGTCGATCCTCTTTAAAGGAGAAAGTAATTGTGTCGATAGCTGCGGTAATTTCAGTTCTTCTGATAATTTCTCTGATTCTTCTAACGATTTAATAATTATCAGGTGAGAATAATAATTTAAAAATCGACTTAAAACTTCTCTGGCTTGTACATCTTTTTCATAATCATGTTCGAAAAATTTAAGTGCTAGATTGTATTTCTTCCAATAGTTAACTATATCGGGAGGTACATAACTAAAGTTTTTAATGATTATTTCAGAAATCTTATCTTTGCGGTGATAAGAGTAAAAACTCATGAAGTCTAATAAATCGGTAGAAGGCAACTCATAACAAGCTTTTAGAATCTCGGAGTAAAAATTATCATAGGTCTCTTTTTTGATTTGTTCTTCGAATTTTTCATTAGCCGTTTTTGTAGCAAGCCACCAAGAGAAAATTACCGCTATTAGAGGTATTGACATTTTTAAAAGTTCTAATAAACATTCCATAATTATCACTTCCTTTCACTAGGAGATAACTAAATTATACACAACACAAAAATAAAAAGGAGGAAAAGATATGATGAAAAATAGTTTGCAAGCTAAAGAACTTGCAGTAATTTTATCTGTTTCTAAATCCAAAGCAGGACAAATAATAAGAGAACTGAATAAAGAGCTTGAAGACGATGGGTACATTGCGATACGAGGCAGAATACCAGTCCAATTAGCTAGGAAAAAATTCCCTTATCACGACTTATCAGACGAGAGAATAATGGAGGAGTTGAAAAAAGAAAATGAGTAACATTTATAAAAGCTATCTATTAGCAGTATTATGCTTCACAGTCTTAGCAATTGTGCTTATGCCATTGCTGTACTTCACTACAGCATGGTCAATCGCGGGATTCGCAAGTATAGCGACATTCATATTTTATAAGGAATACTTTTATGGAGAATAAAAAAACTGCTACTTGCGCCAACAAGTAACAGTGACAAACGATTAACAAAATTAATTCGTGTTCAATATAAAACGAAAAAAGGAGGAAGTCAAGATGTATTACGAAATAGGCGAAATCATACGCAAAAATATTCATGTTAACGGATTCGATTTTAAGCTATTCATTTTAAAAGGTCATATGGGCATATCAATACAAGTTAAAGATATGAACAATGTACCAATTAAACATGCTTATGTCGTAGATGAGAATGACTTAGATATGGCATCAGACTTATTCAACCAAGCAATAGATGAATGGATTGAAGAGAACACAGACGAACAGGACAGACTAATTAACTTAGTCATGAGATGGTAGGAGGTCGCTATGAAGCAGACTGTAACTTATATCATTCGTCATAGGGATATGCCAATTTATATAACTAACAAACCAACCGATAACAATTCAGATATTAGTTACTCCACAAATAGAAATAGAGCTAGGGAGTTTAACGGTATGGAAGAAGCGAGTATCAATATGGATTATCACAAAGCAATCAAGAAAACAGTGACAGAAACTATTGAGTACGAGGAGGTAGAACATGACTGAACAAACATTATTTGAACAGTTGAACAGTAAAAACGTGAATGATCATACAGAACAAAAAAATGGATTAACTTATCTAGCATGGTCATATGCACACCAAGAGCTGAAAAAGATTGACCCAAACTACACAGTAAAAGTACACGAGTTTCCACATCCAGATATTAACACAGAAAATTATTTTGTACCTTATTTGGCTACACCAGAAGGCTATTTTGTACAGGTATCTGTGACTGTGAAAGATAGTACAGAGACTGAGTGGCTTCCAGTATTGGACTTTAGAAATAAATCGCTTGCTAAAGGTAGTGCAACAACTTTCGATATTAACAAAGCGCAAAAACGATGTTTTGTAAAAGCTTCGGCTTTACACGGTTTAGGCTTATATATCTACAACGGCGAGGAACTACCAAGTGCAAGTGACAACGATATTACAGAATTAGAAGAGCGTATCAATCAGTTCGTGAACTTATCTCAAGAAAAAGGGCGAGATGCAACTATCGATAAAACGATGAGATGGCTAAAAATATCTAACATTAATAAATTAAGTCAAAAACAAATCGCAGAAGCACACCAAAAATTAGATGCGGGATTAAAACAATTGGATAGTGAGGAGAAACAATAATGTTAAACAGAGCAGTATTAGTAGGACGCTTAACAAAAGACCCAGAATTAAGAAGCGCGCCAAATGGCGTAAATGTAGGTACATTCACATTGGCAGTAAACAGAACATTCACGAATGCTCAAGGCGAGCGTGAAGCAGATTTTATAAACGTAGTAGTGTTCAAGAAACAAGCTGAAAATGTTAAAAACTACCTTTCTAAAGGGTCGCTGGCAGGTGTAGACGGGCGACTACAAACACGTAGCTACGATAACAAAGACGGGAAACGTGTATTTGTTACAGAAGTAGTAGCGGACAGTGTTCAATTCTTAGAACCGAAGAATAACAACCAACAACCAAACAACAATTATCATCAACAAAGACAAACTCAAACTGGTAATAATCCTTTTGATAATACCACTGCGATTACTGATGATGACTTACCGTTCTGATTGGAATGATTAAATGCCGAAAATTACTAGTTATATCACTCAAGACGACGGCACAACAACAGTTGTCATCTCGGGTGTTGAATTAGGCAATAAAGAAACATTACTACTTGATAACGGGTTTGATGTAGAAGTAGATGTAAGCGTCATAGATCCGTTTCAAATTACCGGCAAGCAACGACGAAAAATATTCGCGCTTGTCAAAGACATAGAAGAATATACAGGTCAACCAATGGACTATATGCGACATATGTTCATCGAGTATGTAAGGACTTACTACGGCTATGATGAACGTATTTCACTAAGTAATTGTACGAGAACACAAGCAAGTCAAATCATTGAAGCAACGCTTGACTGGACGTTCTACAATGACATACCACTTAGCTACAAAACGAGTAATCTACTGAAACAAGATAAATCATTCTTATACTGGTCAACTGTTAACCGCAACTGTGTAATATGCGGAAAGCCTCACGCTGACCTAGCGCATTATGAAGCAGTTGGCAGAGGTATGAACAGAAACAAGATGAATCACTACGACAAACATGTATTAGCGCTATGTCGCGAACATCATAACGAGCAACATGCGATTGGCGTTAAGTCGTTTGATGATAAATATCACTTGCATGACTCGTGGATAAAAGTTGATGAGAGGCTCAACAAAATGCTGAAAGGAGGAGAATAATGGTTAAATCGATATTTTTACAAGATGGAGAAGAAATTTTTGTTGATGATGAAGATTATGAGAGAGTTAATCAATATATTTGGACAAAATCTTATGTAGATAACGTTAGAAGAATTCACACAAAGACACTCAACGTTAGCTTAAGTGGATTTGTATTAGAAAATGGTTTTCAAAAAATAAAAAATAATGATTTTACCAAAAACAACATCACTTCAATTGGTTATCAACAACGATGGGCAAGGCCTACAAGAAATACTTCGAGTATCTATAAAGGTGTTTATTTAAATCGAAAAACAAAAAAATGGTCTGCTGTAATAAAAATTGATAGCAAATCTAAATATTTAGGTAGTTTTGTTAATGAATGGGAGGCAGCTAAAGCATACAACAGCGCAGTAGATAAATATTGGGACGGACAAGGTTATAAGAATCATAAAAATCAAAATGACTCTATATTTGAATATGAATACAAAACTTACAAAGACCAAAAACGTCGTAGAAGAGGAAAAAGTAAGTTCAAAGGAGTCTATTCAACTCAAAGTGGTTATGTAGCGCAAATAACTTATAAAAGAAAGACATATCATATTGGATGGTCAAAAAATATTTATGAGACTGCTCTCATGTTTAATAAAATTAATTTTTATTTACATGGTTCAGACGTAATCCTTAATGACGTACCTATGACAGATGAACTTAAAGAATTCATATCTAACTGGGAAATACCGGACAAAATAAAAGCGCTGAAAGGAGAAGACAATGGGAGAAGTATCGTGGATAAAACTTAAAGTTGGCATGTTTGATGACAGCAAAATCAAATATATCGAAGCTTTACCCGAAAGAGATACGATCATAACTATTTGGGTTAAGTTGCTAACTTTATCAGGAAAGTACAACGAACAAGGTTATATTATGTTATCCGAAAACTTGCCTTATAACGAAGAAATGTTAGCAAATGAGTTTAGTCGACCTATCAACTCAATAAGGTTAGCAATACAAACTTTTGAGACATTGGGCATGATTGAAAAAGTTAATGGTGTCATAAAAGTGACAAATTGGGAAAAGCACCAAAACATTGAAGGACTCGAGAAAATCAGGGCGCAGAACAGGTTGAGGAAACAAAAGCAACGAGAAAACAACAGAAAATTGCTAAATGGTCACGTGACGTCACGTGACAGTCACGCAACAGAAGAAGATAAAGAATTAGATAAAGAATTAGAAAGAGATAAAGAAAAAGATATAGATAAGAACTTAAGTTCAAATAATAGCGCAACTGACGTTACGCATGAGCAATTTGAGGAATGGTGGAAACTTTACGACAAGAAGAAAGATAAGAAGATGTCTTTTACTAAATTCAAATCATGCTTAAAGAAACATTCTTTTGAGCAAATCATGCAAGGTACTCGAGAGTATTTAAAAACTATTACAGACAAACAATATCAAAAGTACCCCAAAACATTCTTAACTAATGAAAGCTATATGAATGATTATAGCGAAGAGATTAAAGAAACTGGCATAGATCAATTGGAACGTATGAAGTACGATGAAAGTTATTGGGATTAGGGGGACATTATGAAACCACTATTCAGCGAAAAGATAAACGAAAGCTTGAAAAAATATCAACCTACTCATGTCGAAAAGGGATTGAAATGTAAGAGGTGTGGCAGTGAATACGACTTATATAAGTTCGCTCCTACTAAAAAACACCCGAATGGTTACGAGTATAAAGATGGTTGCAAGTGTGAAATTTATGAGGAATATAAGCGAAACAAGCAACGGAAGATAAACAACATATTCAATCAATCAAATGTTAATCCGTCATTAAGAGATGCAACGGTTAACAACTATAAGCCACAAAATGAAAAACAAGTAAAAGCTAAACAAACAGCAATAGAGTATGTACAGGGTTTCTCTACAAAAGAACCAAAATCATTAATATTGCAAGGTTCATATGGAACTGGTAAAAGCCACCTAGCATACGCTATCGCAAAAGCAGTCAAATCTAAAGGGCATACAGTTGCTTTTATGCACATACCAATGTTGATGGATCGTATCAAAGCGACATACAACAAAAATGCAGTTGAAACTACAGACGAGCTAGTCAGATTGCTAAGTGATATTGATTTACTTGTACTAGATGATATGGGTGTAGAAAACACAGAGCACACTTTAAATAAACTTTTCAGCATTGTTGATAACAGAGTGGGTAAAAACAACATCTTTACAACTAACTTTAGTGATAAAGAACTAAATCAAAATATGAACTGGCAACGTATCAATTCAAGAATGAAACACAATGCGAGAAAAGTAAGAGTAATCGGAGACGATTTCAGGGAGCGAGATGCATGGTAACCAAAGAATTTTTAAAAACTAAACTTGAGTGTTCAGATATGTACGCTCAGAAACTCATAGACGAGGCACAGGGCGATGAAAATAGGTTGTACGACCTATTTATCCAAAAACTTGCAGAACGTCATACACGCCCCGCTATCGTCGAATATTAAGGAGTGTTAAAAAATGCCGAAAGAAAAATATTACTTATACCGAGAAGATGGCACAGAAGATATTAAGGTCATCAAGTATAAAGACAACGTAAATGAAGTTTATTCGTTCTCAGGAGCCCATTTCAGCGACGAAAAGAAAATTATGACTGATAGTGACCTAAAACGATTCAAAGGCGCTCACGGGCTTCTATATGAGCAAGAATTAGGGTTACAAGCAACGATATTTGATATTTAGAGGTGGCACATGGAAATAGAAATTAAATTTAACGAAACGTTTGAGGCACCTATAGGCTCGCCTCGTCCACGCTTTCGTAATACAGGTAGATTTGTACAAACCTACATGCCAACGGCTTATACAAAGCATAAAGCGTATATACAAGGGCAAATGCCTAAGTTGAATCTAGAGCATGCGCTAAAAATTGAATTAGACTTTTACTTTCCATTGCTTAAATCGTGGTCGAAGAAAAAGAAAAACGAAATGGTCGGGCAGTATAAAGTGACTAAGCCGGATATCGACAACTTAATTAAAACGGTATTAGATGCTTGTAATGGTCATGTATGGAAAGACGATAACCAAATTACAGAAATAACTAGCTCAAAACGTTATGGACTAGAACCAAAAATAATCATGCGAGTTGAGGAAGTGATCTAATGCAACAACAAGCATATATAAACGCAACGATTGATATAAGGATACCTACAGAAGTTGATTATCAGCATTTTGATGATGTGGATAAAGAAAAAGAAGCGCTGGCAGATTACTTATATAACAATCCGAACGAAATACTAGAGTATGACAATTTAAAAATTAGAAATGTAAATGTAGAGGTGGAATAAATGGCGGGCATAAAAACGAAAGTGAGAATAGACGGTAAGATGATGACTGTTAGCGAAATAGTTAAAAAGTACAACCTAAGCAAAGGACTACTTAATTACAGGATAGCAAAAGGGTTAACGGGCGATGCGCTTATTGCGCCACCACAAGAAAAACCCCCTTCTAAATACACTGAATATGAAAATGAGCAGATGAGAAAGAAAGGGCTCACGCCAGAAATAGTTAGAAACAGAGTTGCGAAGGGTTGGGAGTTGTCGGAAGCAATTGATGCACCTTTCGGCATGAAGCTAAACGACTATAGAGAAATACAAATAACAAAAGCTTTGGAGCGAGAACGTGCAATGGTTAGGCAACAACGTAAAGAGGCTGAGCTAAGAAGAAAGAAGCCACATTTGTTTAATGTACCTCAGAAACATTCACGTGATCCGTACTGGTTCGATGTCACTTATAACCAAATGTTCAAGAAGTGGCAGGAAGTATAAATGCCTAAAACCGATAGCGCATGTAAAGAATACTTAAACCAATTTTTCGGCTCTAAGAGATATTTGTATCAGGATAACGAACGAGTGGCACATATCCATGTAGTGAATGGCACTTATTACTTTCACGGGCATATCGTACCAGGTTGGCAAGGCGTGAAAAAGACATTTGATACAGCAGAAGAGCTCGAAACATATATAAAGCAACATGGTTTGGAATACGAGGAGCAGAAGCAACTAACTTTATTTTAGAGGAGATGGAAATGATGAATAACCGCGAACAAATTGAACAATCAATTATCAGTGCTAGTGCCTATAACGGTAATGACACAGAGGGATTACTAAAAGAGGTTGAAGACGTGTATAAGAAAGCGCAAGCGTTTGATGAAATACTTGAGGGTTTACCTAATGCTATGCAAGATGCACTCAAAGAAGATATTGGTCTTGATGAAGCAGTAGGGATTATGACGGGGCAAGTGGTCTATAAATATGAGGAGGAGCAGGAAAATGAGTATTAGTGTAGGAGATAAAGTATATAACCATGAAACAAACGAAAGTCTAGAGATTGTGCAATTGGTCGGAGATATTAGAGATACACATTATAAACTGTCTGATGATTCAGTTATTAGCATTATAGATTTTATTACTAAACCAATTTATCTAATTAAGGGGGACGAGTAAATGCTTGAAATCATCGACCAACGTGATGCATTGCTAGAAGAAAAGCATTTAAACGACGACTGGTGGTACGAGTTGGATTATTGGTTGAATAAACGCAAGTCAGAAAATGAACAGATTGATATTGATAGAGTGCTTAAATTTATTGAGGAATTAAAACGATAGGAGATAACGAATAAATGAATGATTTAACAGTAGATCAATTAAAAGAACTTTTACAAATACAAAAGGAGTTCGACGATAGAATACCAACCAGAAATTTAAATGACACAATAGCTAGTATGATTATTGAATTTGCGGAGTGGGTTAACACACTTGAGTTTTTTAAAAATTGGAAGAAACAACCAGGTAAGCCACTAGATACACAATTAGATGAGATTGCTGATTACTTAGCTTTCAGTTTGCAATTAACTCTGACTATTGTTGATGAAGAAGATTTGGAAGAAACTACTGAGGTTATGGTTGATTTGTTTGAAAATGAAGTTACTTTACCTAAACTACATTCAGTTTATTTTGTTCATGTAATGCATACGCTAACAGAACAATTTGTAAAAGGTATTGATAATAGTATTGTACAAGTTTTAATAATGCCGTTTTTGTACGCCAATACTTACTATTCAATCGACCAACTCATTGACGCATACAAAAAGAAAATGAAAAGGAATCACGAAAGACAAGATGGAACAGCAGACGCAGGAAAAGGATACGTGTAAAGATATCTTAGATCGAGTAAAGGAGGTTTTGGGGAAGTGAGAGAACGCACTAAAATTATATATCGTGGTTGGAACAAGGAGATATTTATTTTACAGGGTAAAAATATGAATGTTATTGGTTTGCGCCAAATATTTGATGAACTCAAAAGATCGTATGAAGGTTATAAAATCGTTGTTATTCCAATAGAAGTTGATTTTGAAATCAAATAAATAGGAGTGATAAGAAGTGACGCAATACTTAGTCACAACATTCAAAGATTCAACAGGACTACCACACGAACATTTTACTGTGGCTAGAGATAATCAGACGTTTACAGTTGTTGAGGCAGAGAGTAAAGAAGAAGCAAAAGAGAAGTACGAGGCACAAGTTAAAAGAGGTGCAGTTATTAAATTAGGTCAGTTGTTTGAAAATATAAGGGAGTGTGGGAAATGACGGATGTTAAAATTAAAACTATTTCAGGTGGAGTTTATTACACAACAACAGATCTAGCTTCTGGTGATTATATTAAACTTGTTATGAAGTTAGGGATTGAGTATTTTCTTCCGGTCAAAGATGTGTTCAACAATGAAGTATGGGTTAAAAGAGATGAGATTGAATCATTTACATTTATTGAGGAGGCAGACGATGATTAACATACCTAAAATGAAATTCTCGAAAAAGTACACTGAAATAATCAAAAAATATAAAAATAAAACACCTGAAGAAAAAGCTAAGATTGAAAATGATTTTATTAAAGATATTAATGATAAAGACAGTGAATTTTACAGTCCTATGATGGCTAATATGAATGAACATGAACTAAGGGCTATGTTAAGAATGATGCCTAGTTTAATTGATACTGGAGATGACAATGATGATTAAAAAACTTAAAAATATGGATTGGTTCGATATCTTTATTGCTGGAATACTGCGATTATTCGGCGTAATCGCACTGATGCTTGTTGTCATATCGCCTATCTATACAGTGGCTAGTTACCAAAACAAAGAAGTACATCAAGGGACAATTACAGATAAATATAACAAGAGACAAGATAAAGAAGACAAGTTCTATATTGTATTAGACAACAAACAAGTCATTGAAAACTCCGACTTATTATTCAAAAAGAAATTTGATAGCGCAGACATACAAGCTAGGTTAAAAGTAGGCGACAAAGTAGAAGTTAAGACGATTGGATATAGAATACACTTTTTAAATTTATATCCAGTCTTATACGAAGTAAAGAAGGTAGATAAACAATGATTAAGCAAATACTAAGATTATTATTCTTACTAGCAATGTACGAGCTAGGTAAGTATGTAACGGAGCAAGTATATATTATGATGACGGCTAATGATGATGTAGAGGCGCCGAGTGACTTCGCAAAGTTGAGTGATCAGTCAGATTTGATGAGGGCGGAGGTGTCAGAGTAAATGATGTGGTTAATCATAGCAATTATATTACTAGTCATCTTATTGTTTGGCGTGATGTTGCAAGCTGAACAGTTAAAAGGCGATGTGAAAGTTAAAGAGCGAGAGATAGAGATATTAAGAAGTAGATTGAGACATTTTGAAGATTAAAAATATTTGTATGGAGGGTATTCATGACTAAAAAGAAATATGGATTAAAATTATCAACAGTTCGAAAGTTAGAAGATGAGTTGTGTGATTATCCTAATTATCATAAGCAACTCGAAGATTTAAGAAGTGAAATAATGACACCATGGATTCCAACAGATACAAATATAGGCGGGGAGTTTGTACCGTCTAATACATCGAAAACAGAAATGGCAGTAACTAATTATCTTTGTAGTATACGAAGAGGTAAAATCCTTGAGTTTAAGAGTGCGATTGAACGTATAATCAACACATCAAGTAGGAAAGAACGCGAATTCATTCAAGAGTATTATTTTAACAAAAAGACTTTGATTGCGGTATGTTATGACATACACATTTCTGAAAGTACAGCGCATAGAATTAAGAAGAAGATAGTTTCTAAACTAGCCGAAGAATTAGGGGAATACTAAAATTGACAGTAAAATGACAGTTTTTGACACCTAAAACGAGATATTATGATATTGTAAGAATTATCTTAAGACGTGGGGTAATAGCCACATTAGATGTTCTCATCGATGTGATTGAGAAGTGACAAATATATAAAAATTGATATGTTACGCTATTAATCACTTACTACCTGCCTATATGGTGGGTAGTTTAATTCTTGCATTTTGAGTCATAACTATTTTCCTCCTTTCACATTTATTGAACGTAGCTCCTACACGAGATGTAGGGGCATTTTTATATTTAAAAAATAACAAGAGTAATTAACGTAAAGGCGTGTGATACAGTGAAAACAATTGATTAAATTAACACCGAAGCAAGAAAAGTTTGTGCTAGGACTCATAGAGGGCAAGAGCCAACGGAAAGCATATATTGACGCAGGGTATTCGACTAAAGGTAAGAGTGGGGAATATCTAGATAAAGAAGCGAGTACACTTTTTAAAAATCGGAAGGTTTCCGGAAGGTACGAAAAATTGCGTCAAGAAGTAGCTGAACAATCAAAATGGACACGCCAAAAGGCCTTTGAAGAATATGAGTGGCTAAAGAATGTAGCTAAGAATGACATTGAAATAGAGGGAGTGAAGAAAGCGACAGCTGATGCATTCCTCGCTAGTTTAGATGGTATGAATAGAATGACGTTAGGTAACGAAGTTTTAGCTAAAAAGAAAATAGAAACTGAAATTAAGATGCTTGAGAAGAAGATTGAACAAATAGATAAAGGTGACAGTGGAACAGAAGATAAAATCAAACAACTTCACGACGCAATAACGGAAGTGATCGTCAATGAATAAACTTAAATCTTTATATACGGACAAACAAATTGAAATATTGAAGCAAACGCAAAAACAAGATTGGTTTATGTTAATTAATCACGGAGCAAAGCGTACAGGTAAAACAATATTAAACAATGACTTATTTTTACGTGAGTTAATGCGTGTGCGAAAGATAGCAGACGAAGAAGGAATTGAGACACCTCAATATATACTTGCTGGTGCAACATTAGGTACGATTCAAAAAAACGTACTAATAGAGTTAACTAACAAATATGGCATTGAGTTTAATTTTGATAAATATAATTCATTCATGTTATTTGGCGTTCAAGTGGTTCAGACAGGTCACAGTAAAGTAAGTGGTATAGGAGCTATACGTGGTATGACATCGTTTGGTGCATATATCAATGAAGCGTCGTTAGCGCATGAAGAGGTGTTTGACGAGATTAAGTCACGTTGTAGTGGAACTGGTGCAAGAATATTGGTAGATACCAACCCTGACCATCCCGAGCATTGGTTGTTGAAAGATTATATTGAAAATACAGATCCTAAAGCAGGTATACTGAGTCACCAATTTAAGCTCGATGACAATAACTTTCTTAATGATAGATATAAAGAGTCTATTAAGGCTTCAACACCATCAGGTATGTTCTATGAACGTAATATCAACGGTATGTGGGTGTCTGGTGACGGTGTAGTATATGCCGACTTAGATTTGAATGAGAATACGATTAAAGCAGATGAACTGGACGACATACCTATCAAAGAATACTTTGCTGGTGTCGACTGGGGTTACGAGCACTATGGATCTATTGTGTTAATAGGACGAGGTATAGATGGTAACTTTTATTTTATTGAGGAGCACGCACACCAATTTAAGTTTATTGATGATTGGGTGGTTATTGCAAAAGATATTGTAAGTAGATATGGCAATATTAATTTTTACTGCGATACTGCACGACCTGAATACATCACTGAATTTAGAAGACATAGATTACGTGCAATTAACGCTGATAAAAGTAAACTATCGGGTGTGGAGGAAGTTGCTAAGTTGTTCAAACAAAACAAGTTACTTGTTCTTTATGATAATATGGATAGGTTTAAGCAAGAGGTATTTAAATATGTTTGGCACCCTACAAATGGAGAGCCTATAAAAGAATTTGATGACGTGTTGGACTCGTTAAGATATGCCATATACACACATACTAAACCTGAACGATTAAGGAGGGGGAAATGACATTGTATAAGTTAATAGATGATATTGAAGCACAAGGAATATTGCCTAAGCATATTGAGGCTCTAATAGAGTCACATAAAGACGATAGAGAGAGAATGGTTAATCTCTATAATAGATACAAGACACATATTGACTATGTACCAATATTCAAACGTCGACCAATTGAAGAAAAAGAAGATTTTGAAACTGGTGGAAATGTAAGGCGATTAGACGTGTCTGTTAATAACAAACTTAACAACTCTTTTGACAGCGAAATTGTTGATACACGTGTTGGTTATTTACATGGTGTTCCTGTTACTTATGATTTAGATGAAAACGCAGAAAAAAACGAAAAGTTGAAAAAGTTTATAACCAACTTTGCCATTAGAAATAGTGTTGATGATGAGGATTCTGAAATAGGTAAAATGGCAGCAATTTGCGGATATGGTGCTAGGTTAGCATATATTGATACGAATGGTGATATTAGGATTAAGAATATAGATCCCTATAATGTTATTTTTGTTGGCGACAATATTTTAGAACCTACATACTCATTGCGCTACTTTTATGAAAAAGATGATGATAATGGCACTGATTATGTGTACGCAGAGTTTTACGATAATGCTTATTATTATGTATTTCGAGGAGAAGGTATTGACGCTTTGCAAGAAGTTGGACGATATGAACATTTATTTGATTACAATCCATTGTTTGGTGTACCTAACAACAAAGAGATGATAGGAGATGCTGAAAAGGTTATTCACTTAATTGACGCATATGATTTAACAATGAGCGATGCATCAAGTGAGATTAGTCAGACACGTTTAGCATACCTTGTGTTACGCGGTATGGGTATGAGTGAAGAAATGATTCAAGAAACACAAAAGAGTGGCGCATTTGAGTTGTTCGACAAAGATATGGACGTTAAATACTTAACAAAAGATGTAAATGACACAATGATTGAGAACCATTTAGATCGAATCGAAAAGAATATCATGCGTTTTGCAAAGTCAGTAAACTTTAATTCTGACGAGTTTAACGGAAATGTACCTATCATTGGAATGAAACTTAAACTTATGGCTTTAGAGAACAAGTGTATGACGTTTGAGCGTAAGATGACAGCTATGTTGAGGTATCAATTCAAAGTTATTTTATCTGCATTAAAGCGTAAAGGGTACAACTTGGATGATGATAGTTATTTAAACCTGATATTTAAGTTCACTCGTAACATTCCAGTTAATAAGTTAGAAGAATCACAAGTGCTAATTAACCTGAAGGGACAAGTTTCAGAACGAACAAGGTTAGGACAATCACAACTAGTTGATGATGTTGATTACGAATTAGACGAAATGGAAAAAGAAAGTCTTGAATTTAATGACAAATTACCTGACATAGATGAAGGTGACGCAAATGACAAATCCCAAAATAACCAATCAGAATGATATTGATGAGTATATCGAGGGTTTAATCTCTAAAGCAGAAAAACCAATAGAACAACTATTTGCTAATCGACTTAAAGAGATAAAACAAATCATCGCAGATATGTTTGAGAAATATCAAAATGATGATGTGTATGTTACATGGACTGAATTCAATAAATACAACAGGCTCAATAAGGAGTTAACTCGTATAGGTACAATGTTGACTGATGACTATAGGCAAGTAGCTAAGATGATTCAGAAGTCACAAGAAGATGCTTATATAGAAAAATTCCTTATGAGCCTTTATTTATATGAAATGGCGAGTCAAACATCTATGCAGTTTGATGTTCCGAGTAAAGAGGTAATCAAATCAGCTATTGAACAACCTATTGAGTTCATTCGTTTAATGCCAACACTACAAAAACATCGTGATGAAGTATTGAAAAAGATACGTATGCACATTACACAAGGTATTATGAGTGGAGAGGGTTACTCTAAGATAGCTAAAGCAATACGTGATGATGTCGGCATGTCTAAAGCTCAATCATTGCGTGTGGCTCGTACAGAAGCAGGCAGAGCAATGTCACAAGCTGGACTTGATAGCGCAATGGTTGCTAAAGATAACGGTTTGAAGATGAAGAAACGTTGGCATGCTACTAAAGATACACGAACACGTGATACTCATCGTCATTTAGATGGGGAATCAGTGGAAATAGATCAGAATTTTAAATCAAGTGGGTGTGTTGGGCAGGCGCCCAAGCTATTTATTGGTGTAAACAGTGCGAAAGAGAATATTAATTGTCGTTGCAAATTACTTTATTATATTGATGAAAATGAATTGCCAACTGTAATGAGAGCACGTAAAGACGATGGTAAAAATGAAGTTATCCCATTCATGACTTATCGTGAGTGGGAGAAATATAAGCGAAAAGGTGGTAATTGATATGGATTTTAAAATAAAAGTAAATGTTGATACTGGCGAAGCTATAGAAAAGTTAGAACGCATTAAATCCTTGTACGAAGAGATAGTAGAGTTACAAAACGAAAAAGTTGTTGTAAACGTAACAGTTAAAAATGAAGCTGATTTAGATATGGTTAAAACATCTATTAGCGAAGAAAATGCTAAAAATAATGATTTCACACTTTTTTAGTTGTCTCTTTGCTACTCGACCTTAGCATGTCGTTAAACTGCTTTTTATTATGCACTTTTCGGACTGTTAGGGTACGCGAAGGGCAAAAAGGAGTTTTGATATATGAATATCGAAGAAGTTAAGTCTTTTTTTGAAGAACACAAAGACGATAAAGAAGTAAAAGATTATCTAAAGGGACTTAAGACGGTGTCTGTTGATGACGTTAAAGGCTTTTTAGATACAGAAGAAGGTAAACGATTCATTCAACCTGAATTAGATCGTTATCATTCGAAAGGATTAGAATCATGGAAAGAGAAAAATCTTGAGGATCTAATCGAACAAGAAGTACGGAAGCGTAATCCTGAGCAATCAGAAGAACAAAAACGTATTAGTGCTCTTGAACAAGAGTTAGAAAAACGCGACGCAGAGGCAAAACGTGAGAAGTTAAGAAGTAACGCGCTAGGTAAAGCGCAGGAACTAAATTTACCAACATCCTTAGTTGATAGATTTTTAGGCGATTCTGATGAAGATACTGAGCAAAACTTAAAAGCTTTAAAAGAAACCTTTGACAAGTATGTTCAAAAAGGCGTTGAGTCTAAATTTAAATCGAGTGGAAGAGATGTTAAAGAATCACGAAATCAAGATTTAGACCCTTCAAATGTAAAGTCCATTGAAGAAATGGCGAAAGAAATCAATATTAGAAAATAAAGTGAGGTAATAAAATATGGCAACTCCAACATACACGCCAGGCAATGTTATTTTATCGGATTTTAAAAACGGCGTTATTCCAGCAGAACAAGGTACTTTAATCATGAAAGACATTATGGCTAATTCAGCAATTATGAAATTAGCTAAAAATGAGCCAATGACAGCACAAAAGAAAAAATTTACTTACTTAGCAAAAGGTGTAGGCGCCTACTGGGTATCAGAAACGGAACGTATTCAAACTTCTAAGCCTGAATATGCACAAGCAGAAATGGAAGCTAAGAAAATTGGTGTAATTATTCCGTTATCAAAAGAGTTTCTTAAATGGACTGCAAAAGATTTCTTTAATGAGGTTAAACCTCTAATTGCAGAGGCATTTTACAAAGCGTTTGACCAAGCTGTTATCTTTGGTACTAAATCACCTTACAACACTTCAACTAGTGGTAAACCGCTTGTTGAAGGCGCAGAAGAGAAAGGTAACGTTGTTACAGATACTAATAATTTATACGTAGACCTTTCGGCATTAATGGCTACTATTGAAGATGAAGAGTTAGATCCAAACGGAGTATTAACTACACGTTCATTCAGAAGTAAAATGCGTAATGCTTTAGATGCTAATGACAGACCATTATTTGATGCTAACGGGAACGAGATTATGGGATTACCACTATCTTATACTGGAGCGGATGTATACGACAAAAAGAAATCGTTAGCACTAATGGGTGATTGGGATTACGCACGTTACGGTATCTTACAAGGTATTGAGTATGCAATTTCTGAAGATGCCACGTTAACGACGTTACAAGCATCAGATGCTTCTGGCCAACCAGTATCATTATTTGAACGTGATATGTTCGCTTTACGTGCGACGATGCATATTGCATACATGAACGTTAAACCAGAAGCGTTCGCAACGCTTAAACCAACTGAATAGGAGGAGATATGATGGCTAATCCTGCAGAAGAGATTAAGGTAAAAAAAGACAATATGACTATTACTGTTACAAAGAAGGCGTTTGACTCTTATTACAGTCTTGTCGGTTACAAAGAGGTTAAATCACGTCGTACTACGTCTGATAAGAGCGAGTGATAAAAATGACTCTTTATGAAGATGTTAAACTTTTACTCAAGAAAAATGGAGTGGAAGTTAAAAGTGATGAAGAAGAAATATTTAAGATGGAAGTTGACGGAATACTAGAAGATGTTAGGGATATAACAAACAATGATTTTATGAAAGATGGTCAAGTCATTTATCCTTACTCAATCAAAAAGTATGTCGCAGATGTCCTAGAGTATTATCAACGACCTGAAGTTAAAAAGAATTTAAAGTCAAGAAGTATGGGGACAGTGTCGTACACTTATAACGATGGTGTCCCTGATTACATTAGTGGAGTATTAAACAGGTATAAACGAGCAAAGTTTCATCCGTTTAAACCAATAAGGTAGAGGTGTTGTTTGTGTTTAACCCATACGACGAATTCCCTCACACTATTTCTATTGGAAGTATCAAAAAAGTAGGAGAGTATCCAATTATACAAGAGCGCTTTGTAAGCGATAAAACAATTAAAGGATTTATGGATACGCCTACTACATCTGAACAACTAAAATTTCATCAAATGTCACAAGAATATGACAGAAACCTATATGTACCTTATGACTTGCCAATATCTAAAAACAATTTATTTGAGTATGAGGGTAGAATCTTTAGTATTGAAGGTGATTCTGTAGATCAGGGCGGACAACATGAAATTAAGTTACTACGACTTAAGCAGGTGCCATATGGCAAAAGTTAAGTACGGTGCTGATAGCATGGTTGTTGAATTGGATAAGTTCGATAAGAAAATAGAAGAGTGGGTTAAAAAAGGTATTGCTAAAACAACGACGAAGATTTACAACACTGCTGTAGCATTAGCTCCTGTTGACTTAGGTTTTTTAGAAGAAAGTATTGACTTTAAATATTTCGATGGTGGGTTATCCAGTGTTATAAGTGTCGGCGCAGATTATGCAATATACGTTGAATACGGTACTGGTATATATGCTACTGGTCCTGGTGGTAGTCGTGCTACAAAGATTCCGTGGAGTTTTAAAGGTGATGACGGCGAATGGTACACCACATATGGTCAAGCGCCACAGCCATTTTGGAACCCTGCAATTGACGCAGGACGCAAGACATTCGAGCAGTATTTTTCATAGAGGTGGTTAAATATGTGGGTATCAGTTGAGCCTGAACTTACAAATCAAATATATAAAAGATTAATCTCAGACCCTAACATTAACAAACTAGTTGATGATAGGGTCTTTGACGTTGTTCAAGATGACGCTGTTTACCCATATATTGTTGTGGGTGAATCAAACGTCACTAACAACGAATCTAGCGCAACAATGAGAGAAACAGTCGGTATTGTCATACATGTGTATTCACAGTTCGCTACACAATACGAGGCTAAGCTCATTTTAAGCGCGATAGGTTATGTGCTTAACAGACCTATAGAAATAGATAATTACGAGTTTCAATTTAGCCGTATCGATAGTCAAGCAGTATTCCCTGATATAGACAGGTTTACTAAGCATGGCACGATACGGCTTTTATTTAAGTACAGACATAAAAAGAAAAACGAAGGAGTGTATTAAATGGCGCAAAAAAACTATTTAGCAGTTGTACGTCCAGCTGAAACTGACTTAGATCCAGTAGAATCTTTATTATTAGCTGACTTACAAGAAGGTGGACATACGATTGAAAATGATTTAGCTGAAATAGTACGAGGCGGTAAAACGGACTATTCTCCCAATGCAATGTCAGAATCATTTAAATTAACAATTGGTAATGTGCCTGGAGATAAAGGAATTGAAGCAGTGAAACACGCTGTACAAACAGGTGGACAGTTGCGTATATGGCTTTATGAGCGTAATAAACGTGCAGACGGTAAACATCACGGAATGTTTGGTTATGTTGTTCCAGAATCATTTGAAATGTCATTTGATGATGAAAGTGACAAAATCGAACTATCATTAAAAGTTAAATGGAATACAGCAGAAGGTGCTGAAGATAACTTGCCGAAAGAGTGGTTTGAAGCTGCAGGTGCGCCTACAGTTGAATACGAAAAATTCGGCGAAAAAGTCGGAACATTCGAGAATCAAAAGAAAGCTAGTGTTGTATCTGATTCACACACGGAAGACCATTCTATGTAAACTAATAGATCAAGGGGGCGTAAGCTCCCTATTTTTTTATAAAAAAATTGAAAAGAGGTATATATTTTGACTGAATTTAATCCAATTACAACATTAAAAATTAATGACGGAGAAAAAGATTACGAAGTAGAAGCAAAAGTAACATTTGCATTTGACCGAAAAGCTGAAAAATTCTCAGAAGATAGCGAAGATGGGAGAAAAGGAGCAATGCCAGGATTCAATGTTATCTTTAACGGTTTGCTAGAATCTAGAAACAAAGCGATTTTACAATTTTGGGAATGTGCTACTGCTTATTTAAAAAACCCACCAACTCGAGAACAATTAGAAAAAGCAATTGATGATTTCATCACTGAAAACGAGGATACTTTGCCGTTATTACAAGGGGCTTTGGACAAACTTAACAATAGTGGTTTTTTCAAGAGGGAGAGTCGCTCGTACTGGATGACATTGAACAAAGCACCGAATATGGCCAAAAGCGAGGACAAAGAAATGACGAAAGCAGGCATAGAAATGATGAAAGAGAATTACAAGGAAATCATGGGCGCAGAACCTTACACGATTACTCAAAAATAAGGCAACTGACAGCTAGATATTTAGGATATATCCCTGAACATGAATTGTTAGCACTAACACCTGCTGAATGGCGTGATTGGCTTATTGGTGGTCAGGATAGGTACCTAGATCAAAGACAATTATTAATTGAACAAGCGCAAGCTAACGGCTTAGTACAAGCTTCTAAGAGGCTAACTAGTATGATTCGTGACATTGAGAAACAACGTTACGAAATAAGAGAACCTGGTAGCTATGCTCGTGTACAAAAAGCTAGATTAGAAGAAGAAAAAAGAAGACGTGAACTCTTCAAAGAAGGTACAAGAAAATTCCTTGAATCGAAAGGAGGTTAGCCTTTGGATACTCATTTTATGGCAAAGATTATGGCCAATATTAGAGATTTCCAAAGCAACGTAAGGAAAGCTCAACGATTAGCAAAGACGTCTGTACCAAACGAAATTGAAACAGATGTAAAAGCAGATATTTCAAGATTCCAAAGAGCTTTACAACGCGCTAAAGCTATGGCGCAAAAATGGCGTGAACATAACGTTAAAATAGATGGTAATAATTCACCGTTAAAACGTGCAATTGCTAGTGCAAAAACGATGTTGGCCACGTTACACAACAAAACAATAAAAGTTAATTTCGATACGAGAGGTATGACAAAAACCCAAATTTTAACTAAGGCACTGAATCAGTCCTTAACTGATTATAGTGAGAAAATGGACGCGCTAGCTACTAAAATTCGTACATTTGGTACAATTTTTGCACAACAAGTTAAAGGCTTAATGATTGCTAGTATACAAGCATTGATACCAGTGATTGCCGGATTAGTACCTGCAATAATGGCAGTACTTAATGCGGTTGGTGTATTAGGTGGTGGCGTTTTAGGTTTAGTTGGCGCATTCTCTGTCGCAGGTCTTGGAGTTGTTGGCTTTGGTGCAATGGCTATTAGCGCTCTTAAAATGGTTGAAGATGGAACATTGGCAGTAACAAAAGAAGTTCAAAACTTTAGAGATGCGAGCGATCAGTTAAAAACTACATGGCGTGATATTGTTAAAGAGAATCAAGCAAGTATCTTTAATGCGATGTCAGCAGGTATCAGAGGTGTTACAAGTGCGATGTCTCAATTAAAACCATTCTTATCTGAAGTATCTATGCTGGTTGAAGCAAACGCACGAAAGTTTGAGGATTGGGTTAAACATTCTGAAACAACTAAGAAAGCATTTGAAGCATTGAATAGCATAGGTGGCGCAATCTTCGGAGATTTATTGAACGCTGCAGGAAGATTTGGCGACGGATTAATTAACATTTTCACTCAATTAATGCCGTTGTTCAAATTTGTGTCTCAAGGACTACAGAACATGTCCATAGCTTTCCAAAATTGGGCTAATAGTGTGGCTGGTCAGAATGCTATTAAAGCGTTTATTGACTACACTACCACTAACTTACCTAAGATTGGTCAGATATTTGGCAATGTGTTCGCTGGTATTGGTAATTTAATGATTGCTTTTGCTCAAAACAGTTCTAACATTTTTGACTGGTTAGTTAAATTAACTTCTCAATTTAGAGCATGGTCAGAACAAGTAGGACAATCACAAGGATTTAAAGACTTTATCAGTTACGTTCAAGAGAATGGTCCTACTATTATGCAGTTAATCGGTAATATCGTAAAAGCGTTAGTGGCATTTGGTACTGCAATGGCTCCTATAGCTAGTAAATTACTAGATTTCATTACTAATTTAGCTGGATTTATCGCCAAACTATTCGAAGCACACCCAGCAGTCGCTCAAATTATCGGTGTTATCGGTATTTTAGGTGGCGTATTTTGGGCTTTAATGGCTCCGATCGCAGCTGTTAGCAGTGTGTTAAGTAATGTGTTTAGTATGACTTTATTGAATGTTGTCAAAAGAATACTGGATTTAACTAGAATAACTGGGGTGGTAAGTAAAGCGTTCGGTTTATTGACTGGTGCTTTCACAAGTATTTCTTGGCCAATATTAGCAGTAGTTGCAGTCATTGGTGTATTCATTGGTATTCTTGTTTATTTATGGAAAACAAACGAGAATTTCAGAAAAACAATAACAGAAGCTTGGAACGGTATTAAAACAGCAGTTTCCGGTGCGATTCAAGGTGTAGTAGATTGGTTAACTCAATTGTGGGGCAAAATTCAATCAACATTACAGCCAATCATGCCTATATTACAAGTATTAGGACAAGTATTCATGCAAGTTTTAGGTGTTTTGGTAATAGGCATTATTACAAATGTTATGAATATCATACAAGGTTTGTGGACGTTAATTACAATTGCGTTCCAAGCCATAGGAACAGTGATATCCGTAGCTGTCCAAATCATAGTAGGTTTATTCACTGCTTTAATTCAGTTGCTTACTGGCGACTTCTCAGGTGCTTGGGAGACTATTAAAACTACGGTTACCAATGTACTTGATACGATTTGGCAATACATGCAATCAGTTTGGGAGTCAATTATCGGCTTTTTAACTGGCGTAATGAATCGAACGCTTTCAATGTTTGGTACAAGTTGGTCACAGATATGGAGTACAATCACTAATTTTGTTAGCAGTATTTGGAACACTGTTACAAGTTGGTTCAGTCGTGTTGCTTGGAGTGTGGCTGAAAAAATGGGACAAGCATTAAACTTTATTATCACAAAAGGTTCTGAATGGGTTTCTAACATTTGGAATACAGTTACAAGTTTCGCGGGTAAAGTAGCTGATGGGTTTAAAAGAGTTGTCTCAAATGTAGGTGACGGTATGAGTGATGCACTTGGTAAGATTAAAAGTTTCTTCAGTGATTTCTTAAATGCCGGAGCGGAATTAATCGGCAAAGTAGCTGAGGGTGTAGCCAATGCTGCGCACAAAGTAGTCAGCGCGGTAGGCGATGCGATTTCATCAGCTTGGGACTCTGTAACTTCATTCGTAAGTGGACACGGTGGAGGTAGTAGCTTAGGTAAAGGTTTAGCGGTATCACAAGCAAAAGTAATTGCTACAGACTTTGGCAGTGCCTTTAATAAAGAGCTATCCTCTACTTTGACAGATAGTATAGTAAATCCTGTAAGTACTTCTATAGACAGACACATGACTAGCGATGTTCAACATAGCTTAAAAGAAAATAATAGACCTATTGTGAATGTAACGATTAGAAATGAGGGCGACCTTGATTTAATTAAATCACGCATTGATGACATGAACGCTATAGACGGAAGTTTCAACTTATTATAAGGGAGGTTTGTTAGTTGATAGCGCACGATATAGAAGTAATAAGGAATGGTTCACAGTATCGCGTCAGTGACAATCCTTTCACTTATAATCACTTGGAAGTAGTTGAATATAACGTTACAGGCGCAGGATATCATCGTAACTATTCTGATATAGAGGGTATTGATGGTAGATTTCATAATTACGCTAAAGAAGAACTTAAAAAAGTAGAGATTAAGATAAGGTATAAAGTACCTAAAATTGCTTATGCTTCACATTTAAAGTCAGACGTCCAAGCACTATTTGCTGGACGTTTTTATTTAAGGGAATTAGCTACACCAGACAATTCAATTAAGTATGAGCATATATTAGATATACCAAAAGACAAACAAGCATTTGAGCTTGATTATGTTGATGGACGACAACTTTTTGTAGGACTAGTAAGTGAAGTTTCTTTTGACACAACACAAACATCAGGGGAATTTTCTTTGTCGTTTGAAACAACCGAACTACCATACTTTGAAAGTGTCGGTTATAGTACTGATTTTGAAAGTAATAACGACCCTGAAAAATGGTCGGTACCTGATAGATTGCCTACAAACGAAGGTGATAAGAGGCGTCAAATGACATTTTACAACACTAACTCAGGAGAAGTTTATTATAACGGTGATGTTCCTTTAACACAGTTTAATCAGTTTAATGTTGTTGAAATAGAGTTAGCTGAAGATGTTAAAGCTAATGATAAGGATGGATTCACTTTCTATACAGATAAAGGAAATATCTCAGTTATTAAGGAAGTTGATTTAAAAGCCGGAGATAAAATAATCTTCGACGGTAAACATACCTATAGAGGTTATTTAAATATAGATTCTTTTAATAAAACTTTAGAACAACCGGTTTTATATCCAGGCTGGAATCGATTCAAGTCTAATAAAGTAATGAAACAAATTACATTTAGACACAAATTATATTTTAGATAAGGAGTAGCCTATGCCAATTTTATTAAAAAGTCTACAGGGTGTAGGGCACGCTATTAATGTTAGTACAAAGGTAAGTAAAAAGCTAAATGAAGATAGTTCTTTGGATCTAACTATTATCGAGAACGCGAGTACGTTTGACGCAATAGGTGCTATAACTAAAATGTGGACGATCACTCATGTTGAAGGTGAAGATGATTTCAACGAATATGTAATTGTCATACTTGATAAGTCTACTATTGGCGAAAAAATAAGGCTTGATATCAAAGCTAGGCAAAAAGAACTTGATGACCTTAACAATTCTAGGATTTACCAAGAGTATAACGAAAGTTTTACAGGCGTTGAGTTCTTCAATACTGTCTTTAAAGGAACGGGTTATAAGTATGTATTACATCCAAAAGTAGATGCATCTAAATTCGAGGGATTAGGCAAAGGAGATACACGATTAGAAATCTTTAAAAAAGGACTTGAGCGTTATCATCTCGAATATGAATACGATGCAAAGACTAAAACGTTTCATTTGTATGATGAATTATCTAAGTTTGCCAATTATTACATTAAAGCTGGTGTGAATGCTGATAACGTCAAAATACAAGAAGATGCATCTAAATGTTATACCTTTATTAAAGGTTATGGTGATTTTGATGGACAACAGACTTTTGCAGAAGCGGGACTACAAATTGAATTCACTCATCCATTAGCACAATTGATAGGTAAAAGAGAAGCGCCACCGCTTGTTGATGGACGTATTAAAAAAGAAGATAGTTTAAAAAAAGCAATGGAGTTATTGATAAAGAAAAGTGTCACTGCTTCTATTTCCTTAGACTTTGTAGCGTTACGTGAACATTTCCCAGAAGCTAACCCTAAAATAGGTGATGTTGTTAGAGTGGTGGATTCTGCCATAGGATATAACGACTTAGTGAGAATAGTCGAAATCACTACACATAGAGATGCGTACAATAATATCACTAAGCAAGATGTAGTATTAGGAGACTTTACAAGGCGTAATCGTTATAACAAAGCAGTTCATGATGCTGCAAATTATGTTAAAAGCGTAAAATCTACAAAATCCGACCCATCTAAAGAACTAAAAGCATTAAACGCAAAAGTTAACGCAAGTTTATCTATAAATAATGAATTGGTTAAGCAGAATGAAAAAATAAACGCTAAAGTCGATAAGATGAATACTAAAACAGTTACAACTGCTAATGGTACGATCATGTACGACTTTACTAGTCAATCAAGTATAAGAAACATCAAATCAATTGGAACGATTGGCGACTCTGTAGCTAGAGGGTCGCACGCAAAAACTAATTTCACAGAAATGTTAGGCAAGAAATTGAAAGCTAAAACGACTAATCTTGCAAGAGGTGGCGCAACAATGGCAACAGTTCCAATAGGTAAAGAAGCGGTAGAAAACAGCATTTATAGACAAGCAGAGCAAATAAGAGGAGACCTAATCATATTACAAGGCACTGATGATGACTGGTTACACGGTTATTGGGCAGGCGTACCGATAGGCACTGATAAAACGGATACAAAAACGTTTTACGGTGCCTTTTGTTCTGCAATTGAAGTTATTAGAAAGAATAATCCAGATTCAAAAATACTAGTGATGACAGCTACAAGACAATGCCCTATGAGTGGTACAACAATACGCCGTAAAGACACGGACAAAAACAAACTAGGGTTAACACTTGAGGACTATGTAAACGCTCAAATATTAGCTTGTAGTGAGTTAGATGTACCAGTGTTTGACGCATATCACACAGATTACTTTAAGCCATACAATCCAGCTTTTAGGAAAGCGAGCATGGAGGACGGCTTACACCCTAACGAAAAAGGTCACGAGGTTATTATGTACGAGTTAATCAAGGATTATTACAGTTTTTACGACTAAAGGAGGCAACCAATGGCTTACGGATTAATTACAAGTTTACATTCAATGACAGGTCGGAAAATAGTTGCTCAACATGAGTATAACTATCGCTTGTTAGATGAAGGTATGAGCAAACTTGAGAAAATGTTTATATACCATCAAAAAGAAGAAATATACGCACACTCAGCGAAACAAATTAAATACTTGAATGACAGTGTTGAAGATTATTTAACGTATTTAAATGGCCGTTTTAGCAATATGATTCTAGGCCATAACGGCGACGGTATCAATGAAGTAAAAGACGCGCGTATTGATAATACAGGTTATGGTCATAAGACATTGCAAGATCGTTTGTATCATGATTATTCAACACTAGATGCTTTCACTAAAAAGGTTGAGAAAGCTGTAGATGAACACTATAAAGAATATCGAGCGACAGAATACCGATTCGAACCAAAAGAGCAAGAACCGGAATTCATCACAGATTTATCGCCATATACTAACGCAGTAATGCAATCATTTTGGGTAGACCCTAGAACGAAAATTATTTATATGACGCAAGCTCGTCCAGGTAATCATTACATGTTATCTAGATTGAAGCCCAACGGACAATTTATTGATAGATTGCTTGTTAAAAACGGCGGTCACGGTACACACAATGCGTATAGATACATTGATGGAGAATTATGGATTTATTCAGCTGTATTGGACAGTAACAAAAACAACAAGTTTGTACGTTTCCAATATAGAACTGGAGAAATAACTTATGGTAATGAAATGCAAGATGTCATGCCGAATATATTTAACGACAGATATACGTCAGCGATTTATAATCCTATAGAAAATTTAATGATTTTCAGACGTGAATATAAAGCTTCTGAAAGACAAGCTAAGAATTCATTGAATTTCATTGAAGTAAGAAGTGCTGACGATATTGATAAAGGTATAGACAAAGTATTGTATCAAATGGATATACCTATGGAATACACTTCAGATACACAACCTATGCAAGGTATCACTTATGATGCAGGTATCTTATATTGGTATACAGGTGATTCGAATACAGCCAACCCTAACTACTTACAAGGTTTCGATATAAAAACAAAAGAATTGTTATTTAAACGACGTATCGATATTGGCGGTGTGAATAATAACTTTAAAGGAGACTTCCAAGAAGCTGAGGGTCTAGATATGTATTACGATCTAGAAACAGGACGTAAAGCACTTTTAATAGGGGTAACTATTGGACCTGGTAATAACAGACATCACTCAATTTATTCTATCGGCCAAAGAGGTGTTAACCAATTCTTAAAAAACATTGCACCTCAAGTATCGATGACTGATTCAGGTGGACGTGTTAAACCGTTACCAATACAGAACCCAGCATATCTAAGTGATATTACGGAAGTTGGTCATTACTATATCTATACGCAAGACACACAAAATGCGTTAGATTTCCCGTTACCGAAAGCGTTTAGAGATGCAGGTTGGTTCTTTGATGTACTGCCTGGACACTATAATGGTGCTCTAAGACAAGTACTTACCAGAAACAGCACAGGTAGAAATATGCTTAAATTCGAACGTGTCATTGACATTTTCAATAAGAAAAACAACGGAGCATGGAATTTCTGTCCGCAAAACGCCGGTTATTGGGAACATATCCCTAAGAATATTACAAAATTATCAGATTTAAAAATCGTTGGTTTAGATTTCTATATCACTACTGAAGAATCAAAACGATTTACTGATTTTCCTAAAGACTTTAAAGGTATTGCAGGTTGGATATTAGAAGTAAAATCGAATACACCAGGTAACACAACACAAGTATTAAGACGTAATAACTTCCCGTCTGCACATCAATTTTTAGTTAGAAACTTTGGTACTGGTGGCGTTGGTAAATGGAGTTTATTCGAGGGAAAGGTGGTTGAATAATGGTAGTAGATAATTTTTCGAAAGATGATAACTTAATCGAGTTACAAACAACATCACAATATAATCCGGTTATTGACACAAACATCAGTTTCTATGAATCAGATAGAGGAACTGGTGTTTTAAATTTTGCAGTAACTAAGAATAACAGACCGTTATCTATAAGTTCTGAACATGTTAAAACATCTATCGTGTTAAAAACCGATGATTATAACGTAGATAGAGGCGCTTATATTTCAGACGAATTAACGATAGTAGACGCAATTAATGGGCGTTTGCAGTATGCGATACCGAATGAATTTTTAAAACATTCAGGCAAGGTGCATGCTCAGGCATTCTTTACACAAAACGGGAGTAATAATGTTGTTGTTGAACGTCAATTTAGCTTCAATATTGAAAATGATTTAGTTAGTGGGTTTGATGGTATAACAAAGCTTGTTTATATCAAATCTATTCAAGATACTATCGAAGCTGTCGGTAAAGACTTTAACCAATTAAAGCAAAATATGGCTGATACACAAACGTTAATAGCAAAAGTGAATGATAGTGCGACAAAAGGCATTCAACAAATCGAAATCAAGCAAAACGAAGCTATACAAGCTATTACTGCGACGCAAACTAGTGCAACACAAGCTGTTACAGCTGAAGTCGATAAAATAGTTGAAAAAGAGCAAGCGATTTTTGAACGTGTTAACGAAGTTGAACAACAAATCAATGGCGCTGACCTTGTTAAAGGTAATTCAACAACAAATTGGCAAAAGTCTAAACTTACAGATGATTACGGTAAAGCAATCGAATCGTCTGAGCAGTCCATAGATAGCGTTTTAAGCACAGTTAACACATCTAGGATTATTCATATCACTAGCGCGACAGATGCGCCCTCATTTAAAGATATAGGTACTGTCGATACACCTAAAGAAGATGGCGTTGACGATGGTTCAGATATTCCGATAGCTCCTAACACTTTAGGAAAATCAGGCGTGTTAGTTGTCTATGTTGTTGATGATAGTACGGCACGTGCAACATGGTATCCAGATGATTCAAACGACGAATATACAAAATATAAAATTAGTGGCACATGGTACCCGTTTTATAAAAAAAATGACGGCGATTTAACTAAGCAATTCGTCGAAGAAACATCAAACAACGCTTTAAATCAAGCCAAGCAGTATGTAGATAATAAATTCGGAACAACGAGTTGGCAACAACATAAGTTAACTGAGCCTAACGGCCAATCAATACAAGTTAACTTGAATAATGCACAAGGCGATTTGGGTTATCTAACTGCAGGTAATTACTATGCAACAAGAGTGCCGGATTTACCAGGTAGCGTTGAAAGTTATGAGGGTTATTTATCGGTATTCGTTAAAGATGATACAAACAAGCTATTTAACTTCACGCCTTATAACTCTAAAAAGATTTACACACGATCAATCACAAACGGCAGACTTGAGCAACAGTGGACAGTTCCTAATGAACATAAATCAACGGTATTGTTCGACGGTGGCGCAAATGGTGTAGGTACAACAATCAATCTAACTGAACCGTACACAAACTATTCTATTTTGTTGGTAAGTGGAACTTATCCAGGTGGCGTTATTGAGGGATTCGGACTAACCGCATTACCTAATGCAATTCAATTAAGCAAAGCGAATGTAGTTGACTCAGACGGTAACGGTGGCGGTATTTATGAGTGCTTACTATCCAAAACAAGTAGCACTACTTTAAGAATAGATAACGATGTGTACTTTGATTTAGGTAAAACATCAGGTTCTGGAGCGAATGCCAACAAAGTTACTATAACTAAAATTATGGGGTGGAAATAATGAAAATCACAGTAAACGATAAAAACGAAGTTATCGGATACGTTAATACTGGCGGATTACGCAATAGTTTAGATGTAGATGATAACAATGTGCCTATTAAATTCAAAGAAGAGTTTGAACCTAGAAAGTTTGTTTTCACTAACGGCGAAATTAAATATAACAGCAATTTTGAAAAAGAAGACGTACCGAATGCATCAAATCAACAAAGTGCATCAGATTTAAGTGATGAGGAACTTCGCGGAATGGTTGCGAGTATGCAAATGCAGGTGACGCAAGTAAACATTTTGGCGATGGAATTAAAGCAACAAAACGCTATGTTAACACAACAGTTGACTGAACTAAAAGCTGGTAAAACAAATACTGAGGGGGACGTTTAAATGATGAAGATGATTTATCCAACTTTTAAAGACATTAAAACTTTTTATGTGTGGGGTTGCTATAAAAATGAGCAAATTAAGTGGTACGTAGACATGGGTGTAATCGACAAAGAAGAATATGCATTGATCACTGGTGAAAAATATCCAGAGGCAAAAGATGAAAAGTCACAGGTGTAATGCTTGAGGCTTTTTAATTTAACACAAAGTAGGTGGCGTAATGTTTGGATTTACCAAACGGCACGAACATGAATGGCGAATTAGAAGATTAGAAGAGAATGATAAAACAATGCTTAGCACTCTCAATGAGATTAAATTAGGTCAAAAAACTCAAGAGCAAGTTAACATTAAATTAGATAAAACTTTAGATGCTATCCAGAGGGAAAGACAGATAGACGAAAAAAATAAGAAAGAAAACGACAAAAATATACGCGATATGAAAATGTGGATTCTCGGTTTGATAGGGACTATCTTCAGTACGATTGTCATAGCTTTACTAAGAACTATTTTTGGTATTTAAAGGAGGTGATTACCATGCTTAAAGGGATTTTAGGATATAGCTTCTGGGCGTGCTTCTGGTTTGGTAAATGTAAATAACAGTTAAGAGTCAGTGCTTCGGCACTGGCTTTTTATTTTGATTGAAATGAGGTGCATACATGGGATTACCTAACCCAAAGACTAGAAAGCCTACAGCTAGTGAAGTGGTGGAGTGGGCAAAGTCGAATATTGGTAAGAGGATTAATATAGATAATTATCGGGGCAGTCAATGTTGGGATACACCTAACTTTATTTTTAAAAGATATTGGGGTTTTGTAACATGGGGCAATGCTAAGGATATGGCTAATTACAGATATCCTAAGGGTTTCCGATTCTATCGTTATTCATCTGGATTTGTACCGGAACCTGGAGACATCGCAGTTTGGCACCCTGGCAACGGAATAGGTTCGGACGGACACACCGCAATAGTAGTAGGACCATCTAATAAAAGTTATTTTTATAGCGTTGACCAAAATTGGGTTAATTCTAATAGTTGGACAGGTTCTCCAGGAAGATTAGTAAGACACCCTTATGTAAGTGTTACAGGCTTTGTTAGGCCTCCATACTCAAAAGATACTAGCAAACCTAGTAGTACTGATACAAGTTCAGCATCAAAAGCCAATGACTCAACAATTACTGGCGAAGCGAAGAAACCGCAATTTAAAGAAGTTAAAACAGTAAAATACACTGCTTACAGCAATGTTTTAGATAAAGAAGAGCACTTCATTGATCATATAGTTGTAATGGGTGATGAACGCTCATATATTCAAGGATTATATATAAAAGAATCAATGCATATGCGTTCTGTAGACGAACTGTATACGCAAAGAAATAAGTTTATAAGCGATTATGAAATACCGCATTTATATGTCGATAGAGAGGCTACATGGCTTGCTAGACCAACCAATTTTGATGACCCGCGTCACCCTAATTGGCTAGTTATTGAAGTATGTGGTGGTCAAACAGATAGCAAACGACAATTCTTATTGAATCAAATACAAGCGTTAATACGTGGTGTTTGGTTATTGTCAGGGATTGATAAAAACTTATCTGAAACGACGTTAAAGGTAGACCCTAATATTTGGCGTAGTATGAAAGATTTAATTAATTACGACTTGATTAAGCAAGGTATACCGGATGACGCAAAGTATGAGCAAGTCAAAAAGAAAATGCTTGAGACGTACATCAAACGAGATATATTGAAACGAGAAAATATTAAAGAAGTAACTACAAAAACAACAATAAGAATTAGTGATAAAACATCGGTTGACAGTGCGTCAACAAGAGGACCCACTGCATCAGACGAAAAACCAAGCATCGTTACTGAAACAAGTCCATTCACATTCCAGCAAGCACTGGATAGACAAATGTCTAGGGGTAACCCGAAAAAATCTCATACATGGGGCTGGGCTAATGCAACACGAGCACAAACGAGCTCGGCAATGAATGTTAAGCGAATATGGGAAAGTAACACGCAATGCTACCAAATGCTTAATTTAGGAAAGTATCAAGGCATTTCAGTTAGTGCGCTTAACAAAATACTTAAAGGAAAAGGAACGCTCGACGGACAAGGCAAAGCATTCGCGGAAGCTTGTAAGAAAAACAACATTAACGAAATTTATTTGATCGCGCACGCTTTCTTAGAAAGTGGATACGGAACAAGTAACTTCGCTAGTGGTAGATACGGTGCATATAATTACTTCGGTATTGGTGCATTAGACAACGACCCTGATTATGCAATGAAATTTGCTAAGAATAAAGGTTGGACATCTCCAGCAAAAGCAATCATGGGCGGTGCTAGCTTCGTAAGAAAGGATTACATCAACAAAGGGCAGAATACACTGTACAGAATCAGATGGAATCCTAAGAATCCAGCTACGCACCAATACGCTACTGCTATAGAGTGGTGCCAACATCAAGCTAGTACAATCGCTAAGCTATATAAACAAATCGGCTTAAAAGGTATCTACTTTATAAGAGATAAATATAAATAAAGAGGTGTGTAAATGTACAAAATAAAAGATGTTGAAACGAGAATAAAAAATGATGGTGTTGACTTAGGTGACATTGGCTGTCGATTTTACACTGAAGATGAAAATACAGCATCTATAAGAATAGGTATCAATGACAAACAAGGTCGTATCGATCTAAAAGCACATGGCTTAACACCTAGATTGCATTTGTTTATGGAAGATGGTTCTATATTCAAAAATGAGCCCCTTATTATCGACGATGTTGTAAAAGGGTTCCTTACCTACAAGATACCTAAAAAGGTTATCAAACACGCTGGTTATGTACGTTGTAAGCTGTTTTTAGAGAAAGAAGAAGAAAAAATACATGTTGCGAACTTTTCTTTCAATATCGTTGATAGTGGTATTGAATCTGCTGTAGCAAAAGAAATCGATGTTAAATTGGTAGATGATGCTATTACGAGAATTTTAAAAGATAACGCGACAGATTTATTGAGCAAAGACTTTAAAGAGAAAATAGATAAAGATGTCATTTCTTACATCGAAAAGAATGAAAGTAGATTTAAAGGTGCGAAAGGTGATAAAGGCGAACCGGGACAACCTGGTGCAAAAGGTGAAGCAGGTAAAAAAGGAGAACAAGGCGCACCCGGTAAAAACGGTACTGTAGTATCAATCAATCCTGACACTAAAATGTGGCAAATTGATGGTAAAGATACAGATATCAAAGCAGAACCTGAGTTATTGGATAAAATCAATATCGCAAATGTTGAAGGGTTAGAAGATAAATTGCAAGAAGTTAAAAAAATCCAAGATACAACTCTCAACGACTCTAAAACGTATACGGATTCAAAAATTGCTGAACTAGTTGATAGCGCGCCTGAATCTATGAATACATTAAGAGAATTAGCAGAAGCAATACAAAACAACTCTATTTCAGAAAGTGTATTGCAACAGATTGGCTCAAAAGTTAGTACAGAAGATTTTGAGGAATTCAAACAAACACTAAATGATTTATATGCTCCAAAAAATCATAATCATGACGAGCGGTATGTTTTGTCATCTCAAGCTTTTACTAAACAACAAGCGGATAATTTATATCAACTAAAAAGCGCATCTCAACCGACGGTTAAAATTTGGACAGGAACAGAAAATGAATATAACTATATATATCAAAAAGACCCGAATACGTTATATTTAATTAAAGGGTGATTTTTATGGAAGGTAATTTTAAAAATGTAAAGAAGTTTATTTACGAAGGTGAAGAATATACAAAAGTATATGCTGGAAATATCCAAGTATGGAAAAAGCCTTCATCTTTTGTAATAAAACCCTTACCTAAAAATAAATATCCGGATAGCATAGAAGAATCAACAGCAAAATGGACAATAAATGGAGTTGAACCTAATAAAAGTTATCAGGTGACAATAGAAAATGTACGTAGCGGTATAATGAGGATTTCGCAAACTAATTTAGGGTCAAGTGATTTAGGAATATCAGGAGTCAATAGCGGAGTGGCAAGTAAAAACATCAACTTTAGTAATCCTTCAGGGATATTGTATGTCACTATAAGTGATGTTTATTCAGGATCTCCAACATTGACCATTGAATAATTTTAAACGACTAATTTTTTAGTCGTTTTTTATTTTGGATAAAAGGAGTAAACAAATGGATATCGGTACAATCGTAAGAACAATTTTATTAATAGTCGCATGGATCAATCAGTTTTTAGCAATCAAACATATTTCTCCAATCCCAGTTGACGAAGTGTTTATAAGCACAGTCGTTACTGGGATTGTTTCAATTTGGACGTGGTGGAAGAATAACAACTTTACTCACGCATCTAAGAAAGGGCAACAAAAAATTTATGAAGTAAAAGCTGGCATTCAGTCAACTGGTGGCGCACCTAAAGTGAACGGAGATGATAACAATGCCGTCGGTTAGGACATACAGTCAAGCTATTAGTTATCTTAAAAGTTTAGAGGGTAAGGCGTGGAATCCAGACAATGCATTTGGATGTCAATGCTTCGATACTGCTAACCAATATTGGCTTTACTTATTTAATCACAGGTTGAAAGGTGTGGGCGCTGCAGACATTCCAACATGGAATGATTTCACTAACGAGGCAACCGTTTACGAAAATACTGTGTCGTTTCAAGCATTGCCTGGCGACGTCGTTATTTTTAACCGTAATTATGGTGGTGGTTATGGTCATGTAGGTATTGTAATAAGCGCTACGTTAGATTCTATAACTATTTTAGAGCAGAACTGGCTAGGCGGTGCTTACTGGAGTCCACCAGAAGTTACTACAAGACGCACACACGGCTACGACTTCCCTATGTGGTTTATCCGTCCATTCTACGCAAAAGAAACGACCGCTAATAAGCTAAGAAGCGCAGTGAAGCCAGTTAAACAAGATAAGTTATCAAAAGGTAAAAAAATCATGCTTGTGGCTGGTCATGGTATTGGTGCATACTCTAACGACCCAGGTGCCGTTGCGAATGGAGAAAACGAAAGAGATTTTAACCGTAAAAATATTATACCTAGAGTGAAAAAGTATCTTGAGTCAGTAGGCAACACAGTATTGTTATACGGTGGCAACTCGATGAATCAAGATTTATATCAAGATACATTGTACGGTCAACGTGTTGGAAACTATAAAGATTATGGCATGTACTGGATTAAAAGTGAAGTCAAACCGGATGCAATCATAGAGTTTCATTTAGATTCTGCTAGCCCACAAGCAAGTGGCGGGCATGTAATCATTAGCGATCGTTTCCCAGCTGATGACATTGACAAGGCATTAAGTAGTGCATTAGATAAAACAGTGGGTAAAATAAGAGGTGTGACACCTAGAGGGGATTTATTGAACGCTAACGTGTCTGCTGATCTTAATCTTAATTATCGTTTAATCGAATTAGGTTTTATCACATCTACGAAAGATTTAAACTACATTAAAAACAATTTAGACAGCTTCACGAAGCGGATTGCTGAAGCCATTAACGGCAGACAAATTGATGCGCCAAGTAGTAAGCCAAGCGCTGACAAAATAACATGGAATTGGAAAGGCGTATTTTATCCTAATCCAGAAAAAGCTATAAGAGTCAGAAAAACAGCTGGATTAACCGGCACAGTCGTTGAAGAAGATTCATGGCTATACACAAAAGATGATTGGGTAAAATTCGACCAAGTCATTAAAAAAGATGGCTACTGGTGGATTAGATTCAAATATCAACGTGAGGGCTCTAGTACTAACAATTTCTATTGTGCAGTGTGTAGAATTACTGATAAGGAACAAAAGATTAAAAATGAAAAATATTGGGGCACGATTGAGTGGGCTTAATAGGTTGTACCTATAAAAAGAAAAGAGGTAGGTTATTTTCTTCCTACCTCTAAAAATGATTATCTTTCTATTGTTATATGAGTTATATCTTTAGGACTAATCAGTCTATTTTTTACATTAGAATCTTGATCTCCTACCTTGCCATATACTTTTTCATCAGAAGGATCTTTACTATGGATAGTTACTTTATCACCGACTTTAACAATATGCTTTTCTTTTAATTTATCTACTAATTTTTTCCATGCATCATTTGCCTCTATTGTGTTTCCGTTTGGATTAACTCTTGTAATATCGACACGGTTAACGCTATCAGGACTAACGGTGCTGTTATTAGTATTACTAAGATTATCTAAGTTCGCAGTCCCAGAAATTTCGCTCTCTCCACCGTTTTTTAATTTATATTTTACTTTAATCGTTTCTTTGTCTGTTTTATCAATGATATTTGCGTCTTTTAAAGCGTCTCTTACATTTTTCCACAATTCGCTATCTGTTATTTCAGAAGCTTTTGCAACGTTATTAATACCATTATAATTTGAAGAAGAATGAAAACCTGAACCTACTGTTGTTAAAACTAAAGCACTTGCTATCAATGTTTTTGTTAATAGTTTTTTATTCATTTTATTTTCTCCTATAACTTATTTGCAATCGATTACAAAGTAATTTTAGAATTATTATTTATGTAAATCAATTAAATAATTATTAACAAATCCATAAAATTTTATCATTGAAATATAATAATTTTGAGCTAGAAATATTCGTCATTTATGCTATAATCGTTTTAGACACAGCAATGTGTTCAAATTTTCATCTATTCGTAAGTTAGCCTTCGGGCTGACTTTTTATTTCCATTATTCACATGTTAATCTTGTTGTTGTTTAGGCAGGTACTTCGGTACTTGCCTATTTTTTTATGCAAATTTTAAAAAACACTTGACTAATAAACATTTGTTTAGTATAATTATATTTGTAGGTTAGTTGATGACTTACAAATTATGTGTAAGGAGGTGAAAAGCCTCATGCTAGACATAATAAAAACACTTCTAGAACATCAAGTATTGGCAGTACTGATAATTCCAGAAGTGTTAAAACAACTTAGAGAATGGCATCTCGGCTACCTAGACCGAAAGCCAAACAACAAAGATTAACATTATGCTTGGAGCCTGATGGCTCCTCCTTACACTTATATAATATAATATTATTTGGAGGTTTTCAATTATGACAGAACAAATGTATTTAATATTGTTTTTATTAAGCCTACCATTGTTATTATTTATCGGGAGAAAAACACATTTTTATTGTTTAGATAAAAAGAATGGACGTAGATAATATGAGTGATTATAAATTAAAAATAATTGAATTGATCAAAAGTGATATAACAGGTTACCAAATTCACAAACAAACTGGCGTAGCGCAATATGTAATTTCACAATTAAGGCAAGGAAAGCGCGAAGTAGATAACTTAACTTTAAATACAACTGAAAAACTATACAGTTACGCACGACAAGTGTTATAATATAAATGTGAAATGGTCATTCTTGAAATGACTCGGTCGCTACTGGCACAGACCGTTTAAAGTGTCACCACAACATGAACTGAGAATTCATATGACGTTGCTGACGAGCGACAAAGCTCTGTGTTCCTGGATGGGAGTAAGTTTGTGTGGTGGTGCATAACAAGTCGCTGAAATATTTGCGACATAATAAAGCATATTATCGGTTTTATTAAGTGCTAAAGGCACATCTTAACCACCCATACTAGTTACTGGGTGGTTGTTTTTTATGTTATATTATAAATGATCAAACCACACCACCTATTAATTTAGGAGTGTGGTTATTTTAATATATGAAGCTAAAATAACTACAAATGATACCATTTTTGATACCAAAAAATAATAACCTCAAAATATCGAGAGAAATAACTTCATTTTAAATCGCATTAAATCAATGTTTCTATAAAAATAAGTCCTTAAAAATTAGTTTTTTCAATCGAAATGGAAGGTAGTATTGGATAGCTTTAAACCGCGTTGTTAAGCCATTCTTGACTTCCGGAAATGGGTATTGATACCATTTTGATACTGAATATAACAAAAAGCCACATTACTGTGGCTTTTTTTGTTTTATAACTAAATCGGATTGATAGATAAGCTTTGTACTTATTTATATCAGTCCGATTTTTTGATTGGTGTAAAAAATAATCATTGATGGTGGATAAAGCGACAACACAAATACAATATGATTGTGGCATTAGAGTGCTGGTCTTTATTAAATTAATTGAAAACTACATCAAATATTCTTTAAAGATAATTCGATATTAGTTCGATTAAGATTCGTTGTATAAGTGAGTTAAAATAAGAAAACTATTAATAATATTAAGTTCACTACAGATGTTGCTAATGGACCATAAGTTTTAAAGACATCTTCACTT